>CAKQFW010000070.1 GCA_934230965.1 uncultured Prevotella sp. | reverse complement strand
TCAGTGTGCAGACCGACGACCATGCTGCCACCACAGGCACCTATGGCGTAATGGCTGCTTATAAAGATGCTAAAAACTATGTGAGCGTGACGGTTGATGCCGCCAAGGCACAGTTGGTTATCGACCAGTGTGTGAAGGGCAAATCAACGAAAACCCTGAAGCCGCTGGCTACCGAACAGGTGGTATATCCCGACGTAAAATATACCGACAGCTTTGAAAAGCAATATCGTTTCGACAGCGACACCTATGTCAACTCTCTGCTCTTCCCCCACAACAGTCCTGACAACGACCCCTACGCCCACGACCTGGGCATTGTGGCTGCGGCTAAAGACAATTATCAGCCCGACGTGGCTGCCACACAAGACATTGCTTGGCTCGATGGCGACACTTGGCGCCCCTTGGCCACCGAGGCTTCTACCTCAACCAATCCTGCTTGGCAGCGCATTAATTTCCCCACGGTAAAGACGCGTGGCCTGCGTTTCATCAATCGTAGCGCCACCGATATGCACCGCAATATCTACCGCATAAAGGTAGATAGCGAGCGCCAAACCGTAAACCAGTTGCGCGTTGAGCGTCGAGGCAAAACGCTGCATATCTTTGTTAACGATCGTGCCTTTGGCACCGTAACCCTTGCTCATGAAGCCCCCACCCAGTGCGGATTGATGTCTGATGGCGCGGCAAACGTAACCGTTGGCAATGTGCTATATTATGTTGTCAACTAACAAAGCAAACAGCTCGTCAACTTGTCTACTCGTCTACTTGTCAACTAATATGAGAAAAATTTTCTTCCTCCTCCTCCTCTTATCAACCTTACGTGGTTATGCCGCTACTATCGACTCGTTGCGTATTACCCCCTCAATTGATGAGCAAACCTTTAAGAACGGAAGGTTAGAGGTGTCGTATCATAGCCACGGCAACAGCAACGTTTCTTACCAACTGCTTGATGCCGAAGGACAGGTGGTGGCCCAAGGGCCATTGGCCAAGGCCGTGAAGCCTGGGCGCCAACAAGCGGTTATCAACGTAGCCAAGGTGAACCGCTGGACTGCCGAAACGCCCTACCTCTACACCCTTTGCCTGAACGCCACGCCCACGAAGGGCAAGGCTCAGGCGCCGCAGTGTGTGAAGCAGAAGGTGGGCTTTCGGTTGGTGGCCATACGTTATGCCAAGTTGTTTCTCAATGGTTGCCCATTGTTCTTGAAGGGCATCAACCTGCACCACATGAACAAGGCCATGAGTAGAGCCGAGATGATAAACATTCTTCGTGTTCTGAAGGCTCACCATATTAACGCCGTGCATACCGATAGCGCCAACCCGCTGTGGTATGACCTTTGCGACGAATATGGCTTTTATGCTTGTGCCGACTTGGGCCAAGACCCCAATGCCAACACATTTAATATGTTATACAACCACCCCAGTATTATAATGTGGAGCGTGCCCAAAGCCGAGGCTAACAACGCTGCGGTGAGCGCCCTGTTTGCCAAACTAAAACAGGCCGACGCCCAGCGCCCCGTGATGTGGCCCGACTTGCCCTTCACCGACGAGCGTTGTGAGCTATATTGCCCCTTCGCCCCCACGGCCAAGGTGGCCGACGACTTCTGCAATATGACCAACCCCGTGGCCGAGAAACCACAACTATTGGCCAGCTATGCCAGCGCCCAGGGCAACAGTTATGGCGCCATTGACGAGTTTATGTCGTTGCGCTACCGTCAGCCTCGCTATGCGGGCGGTTTCTTGTGCGAGGGCACCCTCGACAATATGCTGAAGGGCATGCCCGCCATGCAAGAGATAAGCTATCAGATGCAGAGCATCAGCACCCTCTCGCAAGCCCCTCGTGTGGGCAAGATTGAGGTGTTCAACGATAGCTTTTACGAAACACTGAGCAACGTAACCATTAGTTGGGTGGTGCGTCATAACGGCGCTGCCGTGCTGAAGGGGCAGTATACCAAGCCTTTTACGGTGGCTCCGCGTAAGACCACCCGCATAAACTTAGGTTATGCAGACTTGTTCAAGACCTATCCCACAGGCCAACTTACCCTCGATGTTACCTATCATCAATCGGTGGCCACGCCCCTCGTTAACAAAGGTCAAACGGTAGCCAAGGCACAAATCGTGGTGCGCCCCTTTAAGGCCGACGCGCTGCCTGTGCCCGATGTGGCCGACGCTAACCCCAGCAAACTGAAGCTGAAGCGTGGGCAAGACATCATCACGATAGCAAACAATGTGTGCACGGTGTCGTTCAACAAGGCCACGGGTTGGCTCACGCGTTACGATGTCTTTGGGCACACCATGCTTGCTGATGGCGGTACTTTGAAGCCCAACTTCTGGCGACCGCTGACCAGCAACGACCGTGCTGCCGATGGCGAAAAGATGTTCGGCCCTTGGAAAGACCCCATTTATACCCTTGTGTCGCTGGATACCCAAAAGCTGAAGAACCCCGACACCCAGCGCACTGAGGTATGTGTAACTGCGCAATATGAGCTGAAGGCGCAGCGCATACAGCTCGTCATTAGTTATACCCTTAACGAGCAGGGCGCTCTCAAGGTGTCGCAAAAGGTTACGCCACATGATGCCACAACTCAGCCCAAGGTGTTGCGCTATGGCATGATGCTGCAGATGCCCAAGAACATGAGTCATAGCCAATACTTTGGTCGTGGTCCTGAAGAAAACTATGCCGATCGCAAGGCTTCGCAGTTTGTGGGCCTATACCAGTTTGATTCCGCCCAGGCCCAGTGTCCTTATGAGCCTTATCAGGAGTGGGGTAACCATTGTGATGTGCGCCGTTGGTGTCAAACCAATGCCCAGGGGTTGGGCCTCGAGGTATCGTCGGCAGCCACCTTTAACGCCAGCGCCTATGTCTCAACCGAATCCACATCGGCCATCATTCTGAATATTGACTTAAAACAGTCGGGGGTAAACGAGATGACCAATATGGGTCAATATCCTGAAATGATGAACGATACCCGCGTTCTGTTGCACGGACAAACGTTTACGTTCTGTCTCACACCGATAGGTGCCACGGCCGAAGAGCAATAATATTGTGAAACCTTTATACAAACAAAACAAATATAGCAAATGAAAATATACAAGTATCTTGTAGCCAGCCTCCTCATGTTCTTGCCAGCGGTAAGCATCAATGCCCAAGGCTGGAAGAACCCTACCAGCTTTAATGGGCAACCTGGAAGTGGTATGGCCGACCCCTATGTGTTTAAATATCGTGGCACCTATTATATGTATGTTACGGGCGATGCTTCACGTGTATATTGCTGGCAGTCGCGCGACCTGGTTAACTGGACTGGCCCTGTAACCTGTTGTTCCGATCCCGTGGCCAAGTTTGCCTATGCTCCCGAGGTAAAATATTTTAATGGCAAGTTTTATATGGTGACCTCGCCCTCGGGCAATGGCCATTACGTGTTAACCAGCGATAGCCCTACAGGCCCTTTTGTGTGTGCTACCAAGAACCTTGGAAACTCGATTGATGGCAATGTGCTGATTGACGATGATGGTAAATGGTATTTCTACCATGCTGGTTCAAATGGCATCATGGCATGCCCTATGTCCGACCCTCTGACCATAGGCGCCGAAAAGAACGTGGTGCCCGCGATGGGAGGCCAGTGGACTGAAGGCCCCGAGGTGTTTAAACGCAACGATAAGTATTATATGTTTTATTGTGGCAACCACTATCTGTCTCGTGGCTATCGCACCAATATTGCTGTGTCGAAAACAGGACCTATTAGTGGCTTTATGAACCAAGACGAGCAAAACCCTATATTGATAAGCACCGATGGTGTGGATAACCTTTACGGTTTAGGACATGGTTCGGTGGTGGTAGGCCCTGATCTCGATACTTATTTCTTTTGCTATCACAACCTTATAAGCAGTGGTAGCGGCAGTTACCGCCAGTTCTGTATGGATCGTATAGGCTGGAATGGCGACAAGCTGATGATGTATGGCCCCACCACATGGCGACAAGATGCCCCTGTTGTGGCCGAAAACGATTATTTTGATCGCACCGAGCTGGGCACGCAGTGGGTTACCACCGCAGGCCAGTGGAGCATTGAAAACCGCGATTATCTTGCCCAAACCGATGCTACCGCTCAGAGTTATGCTGTAATGAAAGGCAGTGAGACGAGCAACTTTACGGCCGAATATACCGTTCGCCTTACAGGCACAGGTGGGGCGTATGGTGCGGTATATGCTTATAGTGATAGCCACAACTATTCAACGGCCATGATAAACCCCTCGGCCCAGACCATAGAACTGGCACGCACCACAAACGGCGTAACCACCTTGATGGGTAGCTATGCCATTAACGGGGTGTTTGATGCTAAATGCTGGCACAGCATACGCCTTGAGAAGCGCGATACAAGTCTGAAAGTGTTTGTTGACAACATGCTTTGTGGCACCGTTACTGATGCCGCTGCTACCTCTGGTTATGTGGGCTATGCCACCCATGGCACCACCGCCCAGTTTGGCTATATTGCCCACAGCCCCTATGTTGATGGCTCGGCCCTCACGGCTACTTATCTTCCAGTTCCCAGCCGTTTGGCAGCCAGCCATGCGGTCGATACCGACGCCTCGTTCACCGAGATACCCCTTTCTTACGGTGTGGCCCATGCCCTTATGCTGAACGCGGGCAACCATGCTACCTATAATATTAATGCACGTGCTAAGACGGTTTACAATATGGGCTTGCGTTATCGCTCTTCAGCCGATGCCAAGGTTCGTGTCCTTGTAAACAACGCCGTGGTGATAGACGAGGTTACGTTGCCCGCCACAAAATCGGTATGGAATGTGCTCACCCTCAAAGATATCAGTCTGGCGGGTGGCCATTCGGTTATGCGCATAGAGGTAATTGAAGGCAGCATTGATTTGTATGAGATTGATGCACGCACAGGTTCTACTATTACTGATGTGATGACTGACAATTTTGACACCACCATTAGCAAAGACTGGAAGCACAAGCAAGGCACCTGGACTGTAGAAGACGGATGGCTGAAGAGCCCCTCGTTCGGGAAAATATTGATGGGCTCTACCTCAGCATTAGGCATGACCGATTATGTGGTTGAGTGCGACATGAAGTTTGGGTCAGATGTTAATGCAGGTATTCTCTTCAGAGTGACCAACCCCTCAATGGGTGGCGCTGGCAATGATGCACAGCTGGGTACCGACTTTCTTCAAGGCTATTTCTTTGGTCTTACATCATCGTCGGTAGTATTAGGCAAACAAAACTATAACTGGAAACAGCTGGTGAGCAAGAACGCATCGTTCTATTCAAACAAGGTGTATCATGTAAAAGTTGAGGTCGTGGGCAACACCATCAAATGTTATGTTGATAACATGAATAAACCTCTAATCACCTATACCGATGCACAGCCATTTATCTCAGGCCGTGCGGGCTTGCGCACCCACTCGTGTGTGGCTCGTTTCGACAATTTTGTGCTCACACCCCTTACTGGTACCACGTCGGGCATCAAGGGCGTTTCCCTCAGTAGCACCCCCGTCTCTAACGCTCATTGTGGCATCTACACCCTATCAGGGCAGAAGGTGGCACAAGATATGAACAATGTTGAAACCTTACCGAAGGGCGTATATATAGTTGCTACTAAGGATGTTAGACTCAAAATAATGAAATATGACAATAATAACCCTGCGTATATCTAAGTGTTTGGCCCTATGGGCATTGGCGCTGCTCGCCGTTCCTACCTCGGTTGATGCCCAAGGTTGGAAAAACCCTGTGGTGATGTCGGGGCAGCAGAGCTATGATGTGGGCGACCCACAGGTGATAAAATATCGTGGCGTGTATTATCTGTATTGCAGCTCGGCCACGAAAAGCTTGCTATGCTGGACGTCGCGCGACCTTATTAATTGGTCGGATGCCATTGTGGTGTGCAACGACCCCATTGCCGTTGATGGCTATGCCCCCGAGGTGAAATACTGGAATGGCACTTTCTATATGGTGACTTCGCCCAATGGTAATGGTCATTATGTGCTTACCAGCGACAGCCCCACGGGCCCTTTCAAGGTGGTGACCGATAACCTGAAACAGGAGATTGATGGTAGCATCTTTATTGACGATGACGGCCAGTGGTATTTTTATCATGCCCACCATACGGGCATTAAAGGCAACAAGATGCCTACACACACCTCGTTTGGAACCGATGTCGACCTTAACGCCTGCATGAACGGCCGGTGGACCGAGGGGCCTGGCGTGTTTAAACGCAATGGCAAATATTATCTTATTTACACGGGCAACCACGTGCTCACAAATGGTTATCGCATCGACTATGCCGTAAACACCCAAGGGCCGATAGCCCGCTATACGCCTCAGGCTGAACAAAACCCCATACTGATCAGTGCCGATGGCGTTGACAGCCATTATGGTTTAGGTCACGGCTCGGCCTTTGTGGGTCCCGACCTCGACTCGTATTATTTCTGCTATCATAACATGACGCGCACCAGCGGACGCACCCAGCGCCAACTCGACCTCGACCGCATAGCATGGAATGGCGATAAGATGATGATGCTGGGCAATACCACGTGGATGCAAGATGCACCCATCATAGCGCCCTGCGACTATTTTGACCGTGCCGAGATAGGCCCCGACTGGAGCACAAACGGTGGCACATGGAGCATTGTGAACAGCGACTATCTCGCCCAAACATCGTCGGCCGAAAACGCCATGTCGGTGTTTACACCTCATGCTGAAGATACCTTCACGGCCGAATTTACGATGAGGCTTGCTAAAAGTGAAACCAGCGGACGCTTTGGCGCCCTATACGCCTATGCCGATGCTAACAACTATCAAGAGGCGCTATTGAACGCTGCCGAGGCTAAACTTGAGCTATACACTTGTAATAAAGGCGTACGAACGCTTGTCGCCACGTGCAACCTGGTGGGCGACTTTACCCCACAGGCATGGCACAGCATACGCCTTGAAAAGAACGGTACGCGCCTGAAAGTGTTTGTCGATGGACTGCTGCGAACCACCACCACGGTGGGCGAGAAAGGTGGCTCGGTGGGCTACGTGTCGCATGGTTGTAAGGCCGACTTCTCATATATTGCCCTCAGCCCCTATGTTGATGGCTCGGGCATCTTAGATGTAAACCTTCCTGTGCCAGGCATCATACCCGCTGCCCTGTGTAAGGAGCAGAGCGCTGGCGCCGAGCGCGAAGACTTTGCCCTGAGTTATGGCTCGTGCGAGGTGATGCACCTGAAGCAAAACCACTGGCTGCAATATAATATTAATGTGCGCATGAAGCTACTGTATAACATGGGCTTGCGCTACAAGTCGAGCGCAGCGGCGCATGTGCGCTTGCTGGCGGGCGATGAGGTGGTGAAAGACAATGTGCTGCTGCCCGCAACAGGTGGCGCATGGGCCGTAGCGCCTATCAACGACATACAGTTGCCCAACGGTCGCACCACCTTGCGCATAGAGGTGATTGATGGCGATGTGACGCTGTATGAAATGCTGATAAAGCGCGGAACGGCCACGCCTAAGACCTATGAAGACACCTTCGACACCGGCATCTCAAAGATATGGAAGCACACCGAAGGCATATGGAAGGCTGTTGATGGAAAGATGCGCAGTCCGCTGTACGGCAAAAACGTGGCGGGCACACTTACCGACCTTGGCATGACTGATTATAGCGTAGAGTGCGACGTCACTTGCACAAACGGCATCAACGCGGGCCTTATCTTCCGCACCAACAACCCATCGATAGGCGGCGCCAACGACAACACCACGCTGGGCACCGACTTTCAGCAAGGCTACTTCTTCGGCATCAGCAACAACGCGGTGGTGCTGGGCAAGCAGAATTATGGTTGGACCACGCTGGCCTCGAAGAACCGCGCCTCCTATATAAACCAGTCTTACCACCTGAAGGCGGTGGTTGAGGGCACCACCATAAAATGTTATCTGAACGATGAGGCCACGCCCATCATTACCTATACCGACCCGCTGCCCTTCATCTCAGGACGCGCGGGCGTGCGCTCGCACAACTGCATTGCGCTGTTCGATAACTTTAAGTGGGCACCCCTCACCACCACGTCGGGCATCGAGGGCATCTTTGGCAATGCCTCGTCGGCACAAGACAATGGCTTCGACAGCCAGTCGCCCGTAACGGCCTATACCTTGATGGGCCAAAAAGTGGGCGCCGAGCGCAACGCCAGTTTGCTGTATGATGCGCTGCCTAAAGGTATCTACATACTGAAAGATAGCAAAGGAAATGCTAAGAAGGTGATTAGGAAGTAGAATAGTTGACAAGTTGACGAGTAGACAAGTTGACAAGCTGTTACCATAGCAAACATCGCGCCAACTCGTCAACTTAGCAAAGCAAACAGCTTGTCAACTTGTCCACTCGTCTACTCGTCAACTTGTAAAAGCAAACAGCTCGTCAACTTGTCTACTCGTTAACTCGTCAACTAAAAAAAATATATATGAAACAACTTCAATCTTTATGTGCTTCGCTGCTCGTTATGTTGGCAGTGTCGGCACAAGCAAACACAAACCACCCCGAGAACAATAGTAACACAACTCGCGACAACGGCACACAGATAGCCTTTGCCGACCCTACCATCGTGCGACAGGGCGCCAAATATTATCTTACCGGCACCACCAACACCACGCCGCAAGGCTTCACAATGCTGGTGTCGAAAGATTTAAAAAACTGGACATCGGAAGGACCTCTGCTCACCGAAGGCCCTCAGGTGTTTGGCAACAAGGGCTTCTGGGCGCCGCAGCTGTATCTTAATGGCAAGACATGGCAGCTTGCCTATACGGCAAACGAACAGGTGGCCGTGGCAGAGGCGTCGAAGCTCACGGGCCCCTTCACACAGAAAACGGTGAAGGCTGTTGATGCGTCGGAGAAAAATATCGACCCCTTCGTCTTCACCGACGACGATGGCAAGACCTATCTCTACCACGTGCGCTTTAACAATGGCAACTATATATGGGTGGCAGCCTACGATAAAAACACCAAGAGCATAGACCCCAGCACGCTGAAACGTTGCCTCGACAACACTGAGGCATGGGAGAACACGCCCGACTATCCCGCAGCGCCTATCATGGAGGGCCCCACGGTTATTAAACATAAGGGCAAATATTATTTGTTCTATTCGGCCAACCATTTTATGAGTCGCGATTATGCTGTGGGATATGCCGTGGCCGACTCGCCCATGGGTCCCTGGCTGAAGCCGGCTAACAACCGTATCATTCACCGCTCAACGGTGGGCGAGAATGGCTCTGGTCATGGCGATGTGTTTTACGATAAGAAGGGCAACCTGTTTTATGTCTACCACGTGCACCACTCTAACACCACGGTGTCGCCTCGTCTTACACGTATCGTGCCGCTACACTTCACACCCTCTAACGATGGTTTCGACCACGTAATGGTGAAGAAGGAAGAGGTGATTGTGCCATTGCAGAAATAGTAAATGAATATTTATGCAAAAACGCACGTAAAAGTGTATATTTATACAGAACGCAGTTTTTGCGTTTCTTTACTTAATATTTCTTAAATAAGTGATAATCTGTAAGCAAATGAAAAACGTTTGCTTACAGATTTTTTTATTGATACCTCTCGTAGGAGAAACCCTTGGTTTCACGTCCTGATTCCCTTGGTTTCACACCCTAAAACCCTTGGTTTCGCACCCTGAAACCAAGGCTTTCAGAGTGTAATTTGCCCCATATCAGAAAACACTTCCATCCACTCCCAAAAATGAATATTTATGCAAAACAGAAGCCCCTCCCTTTCTCGCTTACCGTCGCCGAAGGCGGCGAATGTTCATAACCGCGGGTGGAGTGCCAACGGCACGTAAC
>CAKQFW010000069.1 GCA_934230965.1 uncultured Prevotella sp. | reverse complement strand
GTGATGACGCGCTGCTTTACTTATAAACCCGAATATGGCGATGGCTTGCTGCTTACCTATGTTTGGGTGAAAGAGGGCCAGGTATATCGGCATGAGGTAAAGATAGCATGCCCTAAACCCGACAACCGTCTCAACACCACCTGGACCACCTTCCGCGACCGACTTACCCCCGGGCAGAAAGAAGAGTGGACCCTGCATATTGCCACCCCCGATGGCAGCGCTGCCAAGGCTCAGGCCATGCTTACTATGTATGATAAATCGCTCGACCAGCTGCTGAAGCACCGCTGGACGCTCAGTGCCGACTGGGCAAACCTTCTGCCTTCTACTCGCTGGCTCTATCGCGATGCTCAAACCCTAAGTTGTTATGGCGAGATGGCCTTCCGCCCATTGGGCGAGCGCGCGCTCGACTTTAGCTCTTTCTACATGCCATGGATTGTGGCTAAGATAGAAAAACATGGTGAGGTGTTTATAAGAGGCTCAAAAAAACAGCTTTCGCGTGCTTCATCAACAAACGATAAGGTGTTCGACTATGTGCCTAACGAAGAAATGGAAATATCCAACTCTATGTTGGCCAAGATGGAGAAAAGAACCGTTACGGGCGCTATTAAAGAAGATAATGACGAGTGTAACGAAGGCACTGCCGATATGGTGAACGTGCGAGAGAACCTTACCGAGACTGCCTTCTTTATGCCTACGCTTGAAACCGATGATAAGGGTAACGTGAAGGTGAAGTTTACGCTGCCTGAGAGTGTTACCACATGGCGCTTGATGGGCATTGCTCACGACACCAATATGCGTATAGGACAACTGGAGGCCGAGGCCGTGGCACAGAAGAAACTGATGATTGAACCTAACCTACCGCGCTTTGTGCGTCCTGATGATAAGGGTAGCATTGTGGCTCGTCTCAGTAACCTGTCAGAGCGCCGATTGGGTGGAACTGCTCGTCTTGAACTGCTCAACCCCGAGACAAACAAGACGGTGTATGCCAAAGACCTGAAGTTTAAGATTGAAAAAGATACAACCATCGCTCTAAGTTTTGCCCTGGATATGGCCCATGTGAAGAACGACGGACTGCTGATATGTCGTGTATCGGCTCAGGCAGCGGGCTTCAGCGATGGCGAACAACGTTATCTGCCAGTGCTTTCGGCCAGCGAACAGGTTACCACGGCTGTGCCCTTTACGCAGCAAGGGGTGGGCACCAAGACCATTGACCTGACGCAGCTGTTCAGCGGGAAGACAGTGGCTGATGGTAAACTGACGGTAGAATACACTAACAACCCCGCTTGGCTGATGGTGCAAACGCTGCCTTCGGTTACCACGCGAGGCAACGAAGACGCCATATCATTGGCCACAGCCTACTATACTAATGTGGTGGGCCGCAAACTGATGACGCTGTCGCCAGCTATACAGCAAACGGTAGAGCAGTGGAAGCAGAACGCCGACAAACATCTGAAGAGCACGCTGGCCGACAACGAAGAGGTGAAGAACATCTTGCTCAGCGAAACACCGTGGGTAGACGATGCCGAGACCGAAACCGACAATATGCGTCGCTTGGCCTCGTTCTATGATGTTAACACGCTTGAGATGCGCCAAGCAGGATGGTTGGCCAAGCTGAAAAACTTGCAGAAGTATGACGGCTCGTTCAGTTGGTGGCCTGGCATGACGGGCAGCAAGCATGTTACCGTGTCGGTGGCCGAAACATTGGCGCGTCTCGCATCAATGGATATGCTCGACAACGAGGGACTCATTATCTTAGTAAAGACTGTAAACTGGCTCGCTGGTGAGGCCTCGCGCGAATGTAACGATATGCGCAAACGCGAGCAGAAGGGCGAGAAGCATGTGCGCCCCTCTGAGTTTGCCTGCGAGTATATGTATGTGTGCGCACTGACAGGTGCCAAAAAGTCGATGACATTGAAACGTCAAACCGACTATGATTATCTTATTGCTCATCTTGCAAAACAAAACGTCGACCTCAGCATTGAAGGCAAGGCTCGTGCTGCTGTGGTGCTGGCCGAGGCCAACCACAAGACCGAGGCTAACACGCTGATTGAGAGTATGCGACAATATCTAGTGAGCAAACCCGACATGGGCAGCTACTATGATACGCATAAGGCGGCCTACTCGTGGCGCAACTATCGCATACCCACACAGGTAGAGGCTTTGCAGCGCCTACAGCCTTCTGACCAAAAGACTATTGCCGATATGCAACTGTGGCTGTTACAGTGCAAGCGCACACAGGGATGGGACACACCGCTCTGCACCGTTGATGCCGTGTCGGCCTTCTTGGGTGGCAATGCATCGGCCCTTACTGCCAATGAGGGTAAGCCCACGGTGCTGAAGGTTGATGGCAAGCAACTGAGCATGCCTAAGCAGATGGCGGGCCTGGGCTATGTTAAGACCTCGAAAGAGGGTAACCACATGCGCACCTTTACGGCTGAGAAATCGACCGATGGCACATCGTGGGGCGCCGTATATGCTCAGTATGTGCAGCCGCTGGAAGAGGTAGAGAAGGCCTCGGCTGGCATTGCCATCAAGCGCACCTTCTATAAAGATGGTAAACGCATTGACGTTACCAATACGGCCGAAGGAAACAAAGTGCTGAACAACCTGAAGGTGGGCGACCGCCTGACGGTGCGCCTCACCATTGATGCCGATCGCGACTACGACTTTGTACAGGTTTCTGACCATCGTGCCGCCAACATGGAGCCCACCTCACAGCTCAGTGGTTATCGCAATGGTAGCTACATGGTTACGCGCGACAATGCCACCTATTTCTTCTTCGATCGCTTGGCAAAGGGCCGTCACACCATTGAGACGTCTTACTATATCGACCGTGCGGGCGCTTACCGCACAGGGCTCTGCACCGCACAGTGTGCTTACAGTCCTGAGTTTATGGCTCGCGACGTGGCTGTAGAAGTGGAAAGCAAGTAACGGCAAAACCAGTGTCGGCAATGAATAATAATGATAATAATATTTAAACATTATTGAATAATTGTCGTAAAAACTTGGCCTTGTCGGCATAAAGTGATATATTTGCATAGAGTTAGCACTGGGCTTGCAGGGTGTAAGCTCAGTGCTTGCATAATATAGCCTCGATACACGAGCAATGTTTAAACATTTTATATCGCGATAAATATGAAATTAGTCAAGATAATGTTGGCTTCGTTATGGCTGATGCCTACATCGATGTGGGCACAGAAACTGGTTGTGGCCAATGAAACCATTGATTGCGGACAGGTGGCCTATCAGGCTCCCGTAGTGGCTGAATATGAGATTAGCAACCGAAGCAACCAACCCATGCACATAGAAAAGGTGCGCATGAGCTGTGGATGTACAGAGGTAGACTATCCGAAAGACGAGATTGTGGCTGGCGAAACCTTCTCGGTAAAGGTTACGTATGATGCCATGACCATGGGGCATTTTGATAAATTTGTCGACCTGTATCTTGATAATGCCGACAAACCCTTGGCGCTGCGCATGAAAGGTGTGGTGGTGGCCGAGGTTATCGACTATGCTGGAACCTATCCTTTTATGTTGGGACAGATTTTGGCCGACAGAAACGATATCGAGTTTGATGATGTTAACCGTGGCGAGCAGCCCCAACAGAAAATACATATTCGTAACACTACCGACCAAACGCTTCGTCCGCAGGTAATGCACTTGCCCAACTATCTGAAGGCCGACGTGGCACCAACAAAGGTGAAACCTGGGCATGGCGGCGTTATAACCCTCACGCTCGACTCGCGCTCGCTGCCCGAGATGGGCTTGAACCAAACCAGTGTGTTCTTGGGTGGCTTCCCTGGCGACAAGGTAAGCGCTGATAAGGAAATAACGATATCGGCAGTGTTGTTGCCTAACTTTGAGAAACTGTCGGCACATCAGTTAGCCATGGCTCCAAAGATAGAACTCTCTGAAATGGAGGTTAACTTGCCACCCTTTGGTAAAAAGAAGAAACAGCGTGCCGTGATACACATACGCAATGTGGGCAAGAGCGTGTTAGATATTCGTAACTTGCGCATGTTTACATCGGCCTTACAGGTGTCGTTGAACACAACGCATCTGGCTCCGGGTGCCGAGGCTAAACTAAAGATTACCGTTGATGCCGCCAAGCTGAAAGAGGCGCGCAACAAGCCTCGTGTGCTGATGATAACCAACGACCCCGACAATGCTAAGGTTACCATTAATATTAATGTGCAAGACAAATAGCAAGATATTAGCAAATAGCAAAACAAAAGGATGCTACAAATAGAGATTGATAATGGCAGTGGTTTCTGTTTCGGCGTTACCACGGCCATTAAGAAGGCAGAAGAAGAGTTGGCCGATGGCAATACATTATATTGCTTGGGCGATATCGTGCATAATGGCATGGAGGTAGAGCGCTTGCATGCACACGGACTGCTTACCATTAACCATGATGAGATGACGCGTCTGCATGATGTAAAAGTGCTGCTGCGTGCCCATGGCGAGCCACCCGCTACCTATGCCATGGCCGAAGCTAACCATATACATATTATTGATGCTACCTGCCCTGTGGTGTTGCAGCTGCAACGGCGCATCAAGCGCCAGTATGATGCCGACCCGAAGGCACAGATTGTGATATTTGGTAAGAACGGACATGCCGAGGTGTTAGGATTGGTGGGTCAAACGCAAGGTCATGCGGTGGTGGTTGAAAGTTTGGATGATGTAAAACAGCTTGACCTCTCGCGCAACACGTATCTCTATTCGCAAACCACAAAGAGTTTGGACGAGTTTCATCGTATCATCGAATATATTCAAGAGCATATTGCCCCCACGGCTACCTTTCGTAGCTTCGACACCATCTGCCGACAGGTGGCCAACCGTATGCCCAACATTGCCAACTTTGCCTCGCGTCACGACATTATTTTGTTTGTTTGCGGACATAAAAGCAGTAACGGTAAGGTGCTGTTTAACGAGTGTAAGCGCGTGAATGAACACAGCTTCTTGGTGGAGAAACCTGAAGAAATTGACCTCTCATGGTTTGAGGGCAAGCAGTCGGTGGGTATCTGTGGCGCTACCAGTACGCCCAAATGGCTCATGGAACAATGTCGCGATTATATTGAGAAATATCTTTAGTTATTTATTCAATAAGATGTAACAGAAAAATATTGAGAAATATCTTTAATATATTTATTCAATAAGATATAGCAGATAATTGAAAATGAAAGAAATATTTAAACACAGAATATTAGCTTTTAATAATAAGGCAGCCCAGTTGATGCTGGCCTTTTTCCTTACATGCACCTCTTGCTTGAGCGCATCGGCCCAAACCGCCGAGGCTTCAGGTTGGCACCAGGTGCTAAAGACCAAGTTTATTGAGGGCGATGCCGCCTTTATGTCGTTAGTGGCCTTTGCCTTGGTGCTGGGCTTAGCCTTCTGTATTGAGCGCATTATTTATCTCAGCATGTCTGAAATAGATACCGATGCCTTTCAGCGTTCGCTCGATGAAAAGATAGGCAACAATGATATTGAGGGCGCTAAAGAGTTGTGTCGAAACACGCGTGGCCCCATTGCTTCTATCTGTTATCAAGGTTTGGTGCGCTGCGACGATGAGGCCGAAGATATAGAACGTTCTATATCTTCTTACGGATCGGTGCAAGTGGCACTGCTTGAGAAAGGCTGCTCATGGATAAAGTTGTTTATTGCCATGGCTCCCTCGCTCGGCTTCTTGGGCACCGTGATAGGTATGGTGATGGCTTTTGAACAGATACAACAGGTGGGCGATATTAATCCTACCATTGTGGCAGCTGGCATGAAGGTGGCGCTCATCACCACCATCTTCGGCATTATTGTGGCTTTGGTGCTTCAGCTGTTTTATAATTATATCATGTCGAAGATTGACCGCCTGACAGCACAGATGGAGGAGAGTGCCATTGTGTTATTAGATGCACTGATAAAGCGCCGTAATAAATAATAAATAGGAAAGGAGAATTTGCTATGACGCAACAACGCAAACCTTTATTTTCTTTCCGAAGAAACAAAACTACCGATAATGGGGTGAACGTGTCAACCAGCCATATGGGTATACCAACCAGCCGTGTGGGTATGTCAATAGGTCATACAGGCTTGATAGCAGCCCGAACACAATATGTGCTTTACGCATTGATAGCACTGATAGTGATGCTTTTTGGTTTGTTCTTTTTGGTGGGTTTCGATACACCTTATGATGAGAACCCCGACTATAACGCCCCATTGTTTACGGGCGTGCTCATCTCTTTTACATTATTCTTGCTGCTTGCTACCACCGTTGTGGCCATTGCCTCAGGGGTGCGCTCAATGTATAAATATCGAAGCAAGCATCAAAAAGAAAATGGTATACGCTCGGCACGCATCATAATGGCAGTGGCGACAGGCACCATGTGTGTGCTCTTGCTGTCGTTTATTTTAGCGCCTGTGGATGCCATCAAGGTGAATGGCGCATTGTTTGCCGATGGCTTTTGGTTGCGTGTGGCCGAGATGTTTGTCGACACATCGCTCTTTTTGTTGTTAGCCGCCTTTGCAGCGGTGGGCATTGGTTATACGATACGTGTGAAACGCCATAATGAAAAAATGAAACGGAGGAACCAAGTATGCTGATAAAACGTAGGCGACGCGATGTGCCAACGCTGAACACCACCTCAACGGCCGACATCTCTTTCATGTTGCTCATCTTCTTTCTCGTTACCACAACAATGGATGTATACCGTGGTATCACGCGCCAACTGCCGCCTGTTGATAAGACTGAAGACGTGCAACCGCTTGATGTTGCTCGCAGCAAACTCATGACCATTGAGGTGTGGGCAGGTGGCGAGATACATGTCGACGGAAAACCTGTGCCAGTGAAGGGCTTGCGAAACCGTATTGCCAGTTTTGTAATGCGTGATAAAGAGCAACACTTGATAAACATTCAGACAGCCGATGATGCCAGCTACGATACTTATTTTGCCTTGCAAAACGAGCTGGTAGCAGCCTATGCCACAGTGCGCGACGACGAGGCCATGCGCCGATACGGTCATGTGCTGGCGCTATGCACACCACAGCAACGACAAACGGTGCTGGATGCTTGCCCACAACATGTGGCCGAAAACTATGATAGCATACAGAAAGGAGGGCAGCCATGATACGCCGAAACCGCCGATTGCGCGATGTGCCAATGCTTAACACAGCCTCGTTACCCGACCTTATTTTTACCGTGCTCTTCTTCTTTATGATTGTTACGCACATGCGCACCACCACGCGTAAGGTGCAGTATACTTTGCCACAAGGCACCGAACTAAAACGCTTGGCAAAGAAGTCGGCAGTCACCTATATATATATAGGGCGCGCTTTGCCTGAATCGTCCAATATATCGTCGGCCTATTGTGTGCAACTGAACAACAAGATGGCTACGATTGATGAGGTGACCGACTTTGTGGCAGAGGAGAAAAAACGTATGAACCCCGACGACCAAGCAAAGATGACGGTATCGATAAAAGCCGACCGTTCTACACCCATGCACATCGTCAATGCGGTGAAAAGGGCTGTAAGGGCAGGAGGCGCTACCCGAATTAATTATTCGGCAGAACGAGAAAGTGATAAATTAAAACAAAAATAGGTTAATTTGTTGTGATTTTCATTATTTTGAATTATCTTTGCAAGCAAATTATATAATCTATTAGAATGTCACATCATAATTTAGACTCATTAGACAAGAAGATTCTGCACCTTATTGCTGAGGATGCACGAATTCCGTTTCTTGAAGTGGCACGCGCATGTAATGTGAGCGGTGCAGCAATTCATCAGCGTATACAAAAGCTTACCAGCTTGGGTATTCTTAAAGGCTCACAGTTTATTATCGATCCCGAGAAGATTGGTTATGAAACATGTGCTTACATTGGCTTGTTCTTGAAAAACCCCGAGAAGTTTGATGAGGTGGTTGAGGCGTTGCGTCAGATACCTGAGGTAGTGGAGTGCCACTATACCACAGGCGGCTTTGATATGTTTATCAAGATATACGCTTTCAACAACCATCATTTGCTTAATATCATTCACGACAAACTGCAGCCGTTGGGCCTTTCGCGCAGTGAGACCATTATCTCGTTCAACGCAGCCATCAATCGCCAGTTGCCCCTCGTAAATTTGCCTGAAGATTAAGCATCGGTTTTAGAACGAATATGGCTGTATGGGTATGATGTGCAGCCAATATCGTTAGCCGACTATACATAAAAAATCCGCAATACCTTTAAATAATAGGTGTTGCGGATTTTTCGTTATATGTGTTTTTTGTGATGTGACGTTAGCTCCCACATGATGTAACGTTAGTTGTCACATGATGTAACGTTCACATCATTCTCTTACATAATCGGCAAAACAGAAACTGAAGTGGTGGCGCTCATCGGTGCCGTGTTCTTCTTTCTGTGCCAATTTCCAGCCATCGTAGGGAGGAAAGAAGGCATCGGCCTGAGCGGGCGTGTCGTGCACCTCGGTTAGGCAGAGGCGGTGAGCCAAAGGCATGGCTTGCTCGTAAACGCTGGCTCCACCTATGATGTATATGTCTTCGTCTTCGTCGCAATGGCGCAACGCCTCTTCAAGCGATGCATAGGTGTCGCACCCTGGAAACTCGGTTTGTGTGCGGCTGAGCACAATGTTGCGACGGTTAGGCAACGCGCCTTTAGGTAACGACTCGAAGGTGCGGCGCCCCATGATGATGGTGTGCCCTGTCGTAAGCGCCTTAAAGCGTTTCAGGTCGTCGGGCAACCAATATATCAGTTTGTTCTCATTGCCTATGGCGCGGTTGGCGGCCACGGCTGCTATGATAGATATCATTGTTTGATAATTGTTTTTTAAGAGTATTTATTGTTTAATATGGCTTATCGCCACCATGCCTTAAACGCTCACCTCGGCCTTAATGTGGTCGTAGGGGTTGTAACCCTCCAGCTCAAAGTCTTCATATTTAAAGTCGAAGAGGTTCTTTACATCAGGGTTAATCTTCATGGTGGGCAAGGGGCGAGGGGTGCGCGTAAGCTGCAATCGTGCCTGCTCTAAGTGGTTGAGGTATAAATGTGTATCGCCAGTGGTATGTACAAACTCGCCAGGTTTTAGTCCTGTTACCTGAGCCATCATTTGCAGCAGCAGTGCGTATGATGCAATGTTGAAGGGCACACCCAAGAACGTGTCGGCCGAGCGCTGATACAGTTGCAGCGACAGACGGTCGTCGGCCACATAAAACTGGAACAAACAGTGGCACGGGGGCAGTGCCATTTGTTCTACCTCGGCAGGGTTCCAGGCGCTCACCATCATGCGGCGCGAGTCGGGATGGTTCTTGATAAGATCAATCACGTTTTGTATCTGGTCTATGGTGCCACCGTTATAGTCGGGCCACGACCGCCACTGGTGTCCATACACAGGGCCCAGATTGCCATTCTCGTCGGCCCATTCGTTCCAAATTCTTACGCCATGTTCTTGCAGCCAGCGCACGTTGGTATCGCCGCGTAAGAACCATAGCAGTTCGTATATAATCGATTTCAGGTGCAGCTTCTTTGTGGTGAGCAAGGGGAAACCATCTTCCATATTAAAGCGCATCTGGTTTCCAAACACGCTTAAGGTTCCTGTTCCTGTGCGGTCGGTCTTTTTATGGCCTTCTGTCAGGATGCGGTTCAGCAGGTCGAGATATTGTTTCATGTTATATTTTATGTTTTTGTTGTCTTATATTCAAGTATTGTTTGTCGTTGACTCTTCTGCCAGTAAACGATCTGACGAGCAGATTAGCCTATGTGCTGACTTCTGATGCGCCACTCGTTGGGGTAGAGGTTGTTGCTGCGGTTGCCAATGTTTTTAACAAAGCCCAGTGGCAATGCCTCGTAGGCTACGAGCACAAAGCCTGTGGGCGAGCCTTCGGGCAGCGTGATAGCTTCGCGTCGCAGATAGGTGAGCGCTGTGCTGAGGTCGACGTTTACGATGGGGT
>CAKQFW010000068.1 GCA_934230965.1 uncultured Prevotella sp. | reverse complement strand
GGTAGAGCGCATAAGAAAGCTGAGCCGCCATGCACAGCAAGTCGCCACGTAGGTCGCCCGCCTGGCCACCCTCGGTGGTAGCGCTGGTAAGGATGAGCGTTACGGCGCCGCAGCATCCCATCATCACACCCACGGCCTTTTTTCCGGTGATAGGTTCGTGCAAGATAACGGCCGCCAGCAGCATGGCAAAGATAGGCATCGACGTAGTGACGATGCTGGCATTGATGGGCGACGTGATACTAAGACCTATCGTAAAGCAACACTGGTTAAACACCAAGCCGAAGAGGCCCGCCAAAGCCAGCAGCAATCGGTCGCGCCAGGGCACACGCTCTTTCTTCACAAACAGCGAGGTGAGCCAAAACAGCGCAGCGCCACCCACCACACGAAACGACACCATACATATACCATCAACGCCATTCATCATAGCATCTTTGCCCAGTGGCGACATCAGTCCCCAGCACACGCAAGCCATCAGTATGCACACGTGCGCCAGCAAGGGGCGGTTGTTCGTTTTCACGTCAGTTACAATCTTTTCGTTATCCATTTTATATTCCTATCTATATATTATTCTTTCTTTCGCTAATCATACTCTAAATGTCATGCAAAGTTATAAAAAATGATAACAATATGAGCGAGCAAACAAAATAATATGTATCTTTGTAAGGAAGACGTAAGATAGGTAAAGGCGTGCAGCCCCACCCTAACGCTACGTTTGTAACCTAAAAACCGACAGCGCTATGAAATATGCCGACTACATTAAACAGATAGACATCGACTCGTTGTGGAGCGGAAAGAAACACATCGTGTGGAACCTCGACCGCCAGGTAAACATCCTGAGCGGCGTGAATGGCGTGGGCAAGAGCACCATATTAAATAAGGTGGTGAAGGGATTGAAGGCTGGCGGCGAATTTCCCAGCCACATGATGAAGGGCGTGCGCCTGAAGGTAGAACCCGAAGATGCCAAGTGGATACGCTACGACGTGATACGCTCGTTCGACCGCCCACTGCTCGACACCGACACCATCAGCAAGCTCAACGTAAGTCTTGCCACTGAGCTCGACTTCCAAATATTTCAGCTTCAACGCAAGTATCTCGACTATCAGGTAAACATTGGCAACCGCATGATTGCCCTTTTGCAGAGCGGAGCCCCCGATGCTGCCCAACAGGCGCAGCAGTTGGCAGCCCCCAAGACGCTGTTTCAGAACCTCATCGACGACCTTTTTAAAGACACTGGCAAAACCATTGTGCGCACCGAAAACGAGATACGCTTCTCACAGTTGGGCGAGATGCTGGTGCCCTATCAGCTGTCGAGTGGCGAGAAACAGATGCTGGCCATCTTGCTCACCGTGCTGGTAGAAGACCAACAAAACTATGTGCTATTTATGGACGAGCCCGAGGTGAGCATGCACATTGAGTGGCAGCAACGCCTCATCGACCTCATCTTACAGTTGAACCCCAACGTGCAGATTATTATCACCACACACAGCCCGGCGGTGGTGATGAACGGATGGATGGATCATGTGACAGAGGTAAGCGATATTACAGACAAGGTTAATTCATAATTCATAATTCACAATTCATAATTCATAATGGCCTTCGGCTTTGATAATTCATAATTCATAATTCATAATGAGGAGGGGGCGTAGTTTTAACTCTTCACATGAATTCTACACGCTTAACAAGCAATAGGATTTTTCACTTTTCTCTTTTCACTTTTCACTTATATGAAGCGTCTCAATCAAAATATCACATCGCAATATATTGAGGCCGCCAATCGGCTCAACTCGCGTAGCGCCCGCCAAAAGATAGTGGCCTACGTTGAGAGCTATGACGATGTGTTTGTATGGCGAACCATCTTAGCACGCTTTGAGACAGAGAAAAGATACTTTGAGGTGATGTTGCCCTCGCGAGAAAACCGCTTAGAGCGCGGCAAGAAGGCAGCGCTGATGAGCATGGTGGGCGGAAACACAGGGCAGAACATGATAGCCTGTGTGGATGCCGACTACGACTATCTGCTGCAAGGTGCCAGTCCTGCCTCACGCGCCATTCTTGATAGCAGGTATGTCTTTCATACCTACGCCTACGCCATTGAGAACCTGCAATGCTACGCCCCATCGCTGCACGGCGTGTGCGTGGCCGTCACACTGAACGACCGCATCGAATTCGACTTCTGCGACTTCCTTCGCCAATATTCTTTGGCCATCTTCCCTCTCTTTGTTTGGAGCATTTGGTATTATCGCACCACCCACTATGGCGACTTCTCGCTCACCGACTTTCTAACGGCCATTGAAACGGGCAAGCTGTCGCCCAACAACGCCGCCGAAACGCTGCAACGGTTACGCCGAAAGGTGGGACGCAAGGTGAACGACCTGCAACGTCGCAACCCCACGGCCAAACAAAGTTATCTGGCACTGAAAGAAGAGCTAAAAACATTAGGTGTAACGCCCGAAACCACCTATCTATACATACAGGGGCACCACCTGTTTAATAAGGTGGTACTGCCGCTAATGAAGAGTGTGTGCTGCCGCCTGGTGCGCGAGCGCGAGATGGAGATACAACGGCAGAGCGTACATGGCACCCAGCGCGCCAACGAGTTGGCGTGCTACAGCGGCAGCGTGTCAGACATCACCATAACACTAAAAAAGAATGTAGGCTTTCTTATGTCGCCACCCTACAATCGTATTGTGGCCGACCTTGAAACCTTTCTGAACGAAGACAAAGCCGCTGTTACTCAACGTCCTCCAGGGCTTTGAGCTGCTTCTTTGGCGTTACGCCCAACGCCTTCAGGCCCTCTACCCTACGCATCACATTGCCTGGGCCATCATACATCTGCTTCTTGGCCTTGTCGTAGGTGCCCGACAGGCGCGTTATTAGGTCGCCAATGCCAGTGAAGGTATCTTCAAACGTGGCCACCTTGTCGTATAGGTCGGCAGCGGTTTTCACAATCTTCTCTACGTTTTTATTTTGGCGATCATACTGCCACAGGTTGTAGGCCAACTGCAATGCCATGAGCAAATTGCTGGGCGAGATAATAATAATTTTCTTTTGATAGGCATAACGGCTGAGGTCGGGCTGCTGCTTCATGGCGGCAATGTAGCTGGTTTCGTTCGGAATAAACATCAGTACAAAGCCTATGGCATCGTCTACCAGCTTGCTATAGTCTTTCTCTGCCAGCTCGTCGATATGCTTGCGCACACTCACGGCATGCGCCTTCAAAAGGCGCTCGCGGTCGGCCTCATCATCGGTAGCCAAGGCATCGGTATAGGCCGTGAGCGACACCTTCGAGTCGATAACCACGCTTCGTCCTTCAGGAAAGCGCACAATCACATCGGGGCGATAGTTTTTGCCGTTCTCGTCTTTCGTGTTTTCTTGAATAAAAAACTCTTCGTCTTTACGCAAGCCACTGTTCTCAAGAATGGTTTCAAGCACCATCTCGCCCCAGTCGCCTTGCATCTTGCTGTCGCCCTTCAGCGCCTTGGTAAGGTTTGCAGCGTCCGACCCTATCTTTGAGGTTTGCTCTTTCAGCATCGACACCGCCTGCTGCTGCTCTTGCTGAAACAGGCGCATGGTGGCCTCAAAGGTGTGTTGCAGCTCTTTCTTGTTCACCTCGTTCAGCGTCTTGCTCTCTTCTACCGACTTTTTAAAATCGGCAAACTGCTCTTTCACAGGGCGCAGCAGCTCGTCCATCTGCTGGCGGTTGCTCTCTTGCAGGGCCGACTGCTTGGCGGCCAACTGCTCGGCAGCCATCTTTTGCATCTCTTGGCGCAGCGCCTCCAGCTTCTGTTCCCACTGGCGGTCGCTCTCTTCGCGCAGCCGTGCAGCATACTGGCGCTCGTGCTCGGCCAGCTGTTTCTGCTGCTCTACTTCCGACGCCAGCACCTCGGCCTTAGCCACCCACTGTGTTTTCTCTTCGCTTGCCGCCTTTGAGGCCATCAGCAAACCTATGAAGTAGCCCACAGCGATGCCTACCACTAACACTAAAACTATTGCTATTTCCATACCCTATATACACTTTTATGGTCAAGGGGCCCATCGTTGCGCCCCGTTACAAAAAGAAAAAGGCGTGCACTAATACCCAAGAGATATGACGCACGCCTTTTTTATTTCTACTTATCTTATTCAGCCTCCTGCTTATCGGCAATGGCCTGCTTTATCTGGGCCTCAATCTCCTCGCACAGCTCGGGATTGTCCTTCAGCAACGATTTGGTGGCGTCGCGTCCCTGTGCCAGCTTGCTGCCACCGTATGAGAACCATGAGCCACTCTTCTGAATGATGCCATACTCAACACCCAGGTCTACCATCTCGCCAATCTTTGAGATACCCTCGCCGAAGGTTATCTCAAACTCGGCCTTGCGGAACGGAGGTGCCACCTTGTTCTTCACCACCTTTACGCGCACCTGGTTGCCCACCACTTGGTCGCCATCCTTGATGCTGGTTACGCGGCGAATGTCGAGACGTACCGAAGCATAAAACTTCAGCGCGTTACCACCAGTCGTGGTCTCGGGGTTGCCAAACATCACGCCAATCTTCTCACGCAGCTGGTTGATGAAGATGCAGGTGGTGTTGGTCTTTGAGATGGTGCTGGTGAGCTTACGCAGTGCCTGGCTCATCAGTCGGGCCTGAAGACCTACCACATTGTCGCCCATGTCGCCTTCAATCTCCTTCTTCGGCGTAAGAGCGGCTACCGAGTCGACCACCAAGATATCAATGGCCGATGAACGAATCAGCTGGTCGGCAATCTCCAGTGCCTGCTCGCCGTTATCGGGCTGCGATATCCATAGGTTGTCAACATCAACGCCCAACTTAGCGGCATAGAAGCGGTCGAAGGCATGCTCGGCATCGATAAAGGCTGCAATGCCGCCCGCCTTCTGAGCCTCGGCAATGGCATGAATGGCCAGCGTGGTCTTACCCGAACTCTCAGGGCCATAAATCTCGATGATACGACCTTTAGGGTATCCGCCTACGCCCAATGCGGCGTCGAGGGCGATACTGCCTGTAGGTATTACCTCTACGTTTTCAATATGCTCGTCGCCAAGCTTCATGATCGACCCCTTACCGAAGTCTTTCTCTATCTTTGCCATGGCTGCCTGCAGCGCTTTCAGCTTGCCTTCCTGCATCAGCGGCATGTCTTCGTCTTTCTTTGCCATATTGTTCGTTCTCCTCTGTTGTTTATCTGAGTGTGTATGTGTGTTTCTTAAAACTCGATGTCGGTGTCAAACAGCTCGTGCCAAGGCAGACCCTGCTTGTTCAGCTGCTCCATGAAGGGATCGGGATCAAACTCCTCAACGTTCCACACGCCGGGCTTGCGCCACAGACCCTTGAAGAACATCATTGCACCAATCATAGCAGGCACGCCAGTGGTATAGCTTACGCCCTGCATACCCGTTTCTTCGTAGGCAGCCTGATGCGAGCAGTTGTTGTATACATAGTAGGTGTGCTCCTTGCCATCTTTCAAGCCACGGATGCGGCAGCCGATAGAGGTCTGACCATCGTAGTTTTCGCCCAGGTCTTGGGGGTTAGGCAACACAGCCTTAAGGAACTGCAGCGGCACAATCTTCACCTTTACCTTCTCTGCGGGGTTGTCGGCCAGCGGAGCCTCATATTCAATCTCGTCGATGCGCGACATGCCAAGGTTCTGTATGCAGTCGAGGTAGGTGAGATACTGCTGACCAAAGGTCATCCAGAAGCGAGCACGCTTGATGGTGGGATAATTCTTCACCAAGCTCTCAATCTCTTCGTGGTGCAACAGGTAGCTCTCCTTCGGGCCAATCTCAGGATAGGTCAGCGGCTTATGAATTTCAAGCGGCTTGGTCTCTACCCACTGTCCGTTCTCCCAGTACAGGCCCTTCTGTGTAATCTCGCGAATGTTAATCTCAGGGTTGAAGTTGGTAGCGAAAGCCTTGTGGTGGTTGCCAGCATTGCAGTCGACGATGTCGAGATACTGAATTTCGTCGAAGTGGTGCTTAGCGGCATAAGCGGTGAAGATGCTTGTTACGCCCGGATCGAAACCACAACCCAGGATGGCGCACAGACCAGCATCCTCAAAACGTTTCTTGTAAGCCCACTGCCATGAGTACTCGAAGTGAGCCTCATCCTTAGGTTCATAGTTGGCAGTGTCGAGATAGTTGCATCCGCAAGCCAAGCAAGCCTCCATGATGGTGAGGTCTTGATACGGCAGCGCAAGGTTGATAACCAGCTCGGGCTTGAAGTCGTTAAACAACGCCTTCAGCTGTTCTACATCGTCGGCATCAACCTGTGCGGTTTTGATGTTAGGGTTACCGATAGCCTTTACAATCTTGTCGCACTTCGACTTTGTTCGGCTGGCAATCATAAATTCAGTAAACACGTCAGCGTTCTGGGCAATCTTGAACGCTGCAACCGTAGCGACGCCACCGGCGCCAATCATGAGTACTTTTCCCATTGTCTTTCTTTTATTTTATTTGTTTTTATATTTCAATGATTAAATTCAAAGGCTCGCCATCAATAAGAATAACATAAGGCGAAGCCCATTATGAATTATGAATTATGAATTATGAATTGAGAATTACTTCAGCTCTTCAGCCCTAATTCCCAGAGCATTCATGAGCGAGTAACCCAGAATTTCTTGACGGAAGTTGCCACCCTCCATGGGTTGCATGGCAAACACGGTGATGCGTTTCTCGTCGTCAACGCGTTGCAAGGTATGACGCAAGTCGGCATACAGCGCACGGTTCTCGGCATCGGGAACAATCATCACGCGCTTCACCTCTTTCTGTGCACACACCATAGCCACGGTGTCGAGGAAGAAGTCGGAGGCTGTGGTGATATCTTCTACAGGAAACGAGCTGACGGTGAACTCGCCCAGATGGTCTTTAAATGCCTTTCCGTTCAGTTCGTCGTCATAGTTGGCGGGCATAAAGTTGTCAAGCGCCGCCTGTTTCTTATCATGTATCAGCACCACCTGAGTGTCGTGTTCGCCCTCGCGCAGTCCGCCATCCAGCGCCACGCAGTCAATCCATTTTGCAAGGTCGGCCTTAGGAATACGTCGGCCAATCATTCGTTCAAAATTAACGATGAGGTCAAAGGCTACTCTGTCAACATAATCGGCGTCGACGATGATGACATTTTCACTCCAGTTTGCTTTCGTCGGTGTATCGTTATTCATACTTGCAAAGATACAACAAAAGGGTGAAATGTGAAAATAATAGCATTGCTAAATGCTGTTTTTTCCACACTCACCCTTGTATGGTTTTTATTGATTGCCTTATTTCTGCAAAGCCTGTACCAACTGGTCGAGGGCCTTCTTCAGCTTAGCGCGCGGGCAACCTATGTTCAGACGCATAAATCCTTCGCCTCCAGGGCCAAACATTTCGCCATCGTTCAGGGCTAAGTGAGCCTTCTCTGTGAACAGATTGATAAGCGCATCGTGGTTCAAACCCAAGCCTTTACAGTTCAGCCACACCAAGAACGACGCCTCGGGGCGCACGGGAACGATGGCTGGCAGATGCTCTCGGCAGTAGTCTTCAACAAAGCGTACATTGTCTTCAACATAATGTAGCATAGCCTCGCGCCACGCGTTGCCCTGTGTAAAGGCTGCAATGGTGGCTATGGGCGAGAACATGGGCGGGTCAGAAAGTTCGTTTGCATCGAGCCACGAATAAAACTTCTGGCGCAGCTCGGCGTTGGACACGATGCAATAAGAGCTCACAATGCCCGCAATGTTAAAGGTCTTCGATGGTGCTCCAAACGTTATGCTGCACTGTGCAGCCTCGTCAGAGGCGGTGGCAAAGGGCGTATGACGATGTCCAAAGAGCGTCATGTCGCAGTGTATCTCGTCTGAAATAACAATGATGCCGTGCTCATGACAGATGTGGGCCAACTGTGCCAGCACCTCTTTAGGCCAAACAATGCCAGCGGGGTTGTGCGGGTTGCACACAATCAGCATCTTGGTTTTATCGTCTATTATCTGGCGTAGGTGGTCAAAGTTCATGGTGTATGACCCATCATCGTGTCGAATAAGCGGGTTAAACACCACCTCACGGCCATTGCCTTGCGGCGTAAGGCGGAACGGATGATACACGGGCGGCTGAATAATAATTTTATCGCCGGGCTGCGTAAACACGTTGATAGCCATACCAATACCCTTTACAATGCCAGGGATGTAGCGCAGCCACTGGCGTTCTACCTGCCAGCCATGGCGGTCGAAGAGCCACTGCTGCACGGCCTGCCAATAGGCATCGGTCACTACGGTGTAGCCATACAAATGATGGTCAAGGCGCTGCTGCAGTGCCTTCACAATAAACGAGGGTGTTTCAAAGTCCATGTCGGCCACCCATAGCGGCATCAGTCCGTCGCGTCCGAAGGTAGCTTTCTGTCCGTCTATAGCCACCGAATTGGTGCCTTGGCGGTTGATAATGGTGTCGAAATTATATGATTCCATTTGTTTAAAAGGTTCTTGTAGGCACTATTAAAGTGCAGTGCAAAGGTAACATCTTTTATTGATATTGTGGCCTGTTTTATATAAAAAAGAAGCGCAAAGGGCATCCCTTCAACAGGTTTGCTGCTTTGCGCTTCTTGTTTATGTTATCGTTATGCGGGCGATAAGAGGCTTACCACGCCTCGTCCCACAGTTCGGTTTGATTTCCTTTAGCCTTCCACTCGGGCACCACGGTGCCTTTACGATAGATACCTACGAGGTAGAGGTCGAACTTCAGCATCGAGTAAGCTGGTATGCTTCCGCTTTCCTGATCTTTGTAGCCCAACTGATAAGGTATATACACCTCCCAGCGGTCGCCCAGGTTCATGTTGAGCAACGCGGTGGTAACACCGTCAACCATTTCGGGCACGTAGAACTTGGTAGGAATGGCGGTGTTCACATCAAACTCGCCTTTATACGATTTGTCAAACTCGTATCCCAACTTATACGAGAGCGAGGGCAACAAGCGGCCGCTGTAATGCACGCGCACCGAGTCGGTGATGTAAGGCTTTACCGTTTCGCCGCTCGACTGCAGCACATGCACCACAATGTGGTCGTAGCTGTGTGTGGCTGAGTTCTCGTCAAGGGTCCAACTTCTAATTACTTTCCACGAGGGGTCGCCACTGGTTTGCTTCATCTTAGCTGTGGCAAACAGGTCGTCAAAATATTTTTCGTTGGTAGCCTGCCAATCGGGATATTCTTCCGGAGTGTTATCTTCCTCGCTACACGACGACAGTGCAAACACGGCCACGAAAGCAGCGAGCAGAACATATAAATATTTTTTCATCTACAATGTATAATGTTGTGTTTCAGTGGTGCTGAGCACCATTATAGCATGGTGCCGAGCACCGTCGGGCACACAGGCAACGCTTACTGCAGCTTCTTCAGCAGACTGGTGATGCTCACCTTGTCTTCGATGATGTTGCGCAGCTGGTCGATGCTTACGCGCTCTTGCTGCATGGTGTCGCGGAAACGCAAGGTTACGCAGTTGTCTTTCAGCGTGTCGTGGTCAACGGTCACACAGTAAGGTGTGCCGATGGCGTCTTGACGACGATAGCGC
The DNA here is from genome assembly GCA_934230965.1 of uncultured Prevotella sp. Classification (GTDB taxonomy): domain Bacteria; phylum Bacteroidota; class Bacteroidia; order Bacteroidales; family Bacteroidaceae; genus Prevotella. The sequence goes on along the minus strand of CAKQFW010000068.1, from coordinate 433 downwards.
TTGCCGATGGTGTCCTTCTCATCGTAGTGAGTATTGAAGTGGAACTTCAGGTCGTTTACAATCTCGCGAGCCTTTTCGGGCAGACCATCCTTCTTCAGCAAGGGCAGCACGGCCAACTTAACAGGTGCCAAGGGTGCGGGCAACTTCAGCACTACGCGGGTTTCGCCGTTCTCAAGCTGCTCTTCGCAATAAGAGTGACACATCACGCTCAAGAACATACGGTCAACACCAATAGAGGTTTCAATGTCATACGGTGTGTAGCTCTTGTTCTCCTGGGGATCAAAGTATTTGATGCTCTTGCCCGAGAACTTCTCGTGCTGGCTAAGGTCGTAGTCGGTACGGCTGTGAATGCCTTCAACCTCTTTGAAGCCGAAGGGCATCTTAAACTCGATGTCGGTAGCGGCGTTAGCATAGTGAGCCAACTTTTCGTGAT
>CAKQFW010000067.1 GCA_934230965.1 uncultured Prevotella sp. | reverse complement strand
CTGATGATAGGCTATTCTACCTATGCTGTAATCGTTATTCGCTCTACAGCTAACCCGCCCATGGACCAAAACTCGCCCGAAGACATCTTCACGCTGGGCTCTTACCTCAGCCGCGACCAGTATGGCGACCGTCCCTTGGCTTACGGACAGGCTTACACCTCACAGATAGCCTTTGATGTTGATGGCAACATGTGCATCCCCAGCCGCAAGAAGGGAGCACCCATCTATCAGCGCAAAGAAAAAGCTTCAAAGGAAGAGAAAGACTCTTACTTTGTGGTGAGCACCAAAGATAAGCTGCAATATGCACAAAACATGGTGTTCCCACGCATGTATAGCTCTGACCACGCCAAGGCTTACGAAAGCTGGCTGGGCGGTGTAACAGGCTATGACGTGCCCTACGACCGTTGTGGCGAACCCGTAATGGTGAAGATGCCTACACAGTGGGACAACATTCGCTTCTTCCTGTCATATCAGTGCAACTTTATGTACTGGCGCTACTTTATGTGGAACTTCTGCGGACGCCAAAACGATATTCAGGGCAATGGCGAGCTGGAACATGGCAACTGGATTACAGGCATCTCGTTCCTCGACAACCTGATGTATGGCGACCAAAGCAAGCTGCCCGACGACCTGAAGAACAACAAGGGCCATAACGTGTTCTACGGCTTGCCCTTAATATTGGGCCTCATAGGCCTGTTCTGGCAAGCATGGCGCGGACGCCGTGGCATACGCCAGTTCTGGGTGGTGTTCTTCCTGTTCTTCATGACAGGTTTGGCCATCGTTATCTACCTGAACCAAACACCTATGCAGCCCCGCGAGCGCGACTATGCTTATGCTGGCTCGTTCTATGCCTTCGCCATATGGTGTGGTATGGGTGTGGCAGCCCTGTTCGACCTTATTAATAAGCGCCTGAAGCAGAACGCTACCGCCACAGCCGCCATCGTGGGCGCCGTGTGCGTGCTGGTGCCTATACAGATGGCCTCGCAAACATGGGACGACCACGACCGCAGCAACCGTTACACCTGTCGCGACTATGGTCAAAACTATCTCATGACCTTGCAAGGCGAGGGCAACCCCATCATCTTCACCAATGGCGATAACGACACCTTCCCGCTGTGGTACAACCAAGAGGTAGAAGGCGTGCGCACCGATGCCCGCGTTTGCAACCTGAGCTATGTGAACACCGACTGGTATATTGACCAGATGAAGCGCCCCGCCTACAATTCGCCCGCACTGCCGATCAGCTGGCCACGTCTCGACTACTGCTCGGGCACCAACGAATATGTGCGCGTAAACCCCGCCATCAAGGCACAGGTGCTCGACTTCTTCAAGAATTATCCTGAAGAGGCCAAGAAGCAGTTTGGCGACGAGCCCTTCGAGCTGCACAACATCATGAAATACTGGGTGCGCTCGAAAGATGAAGACATGCACGTAATTCCTACCGACACCATCTACCTGAAGATTGATAAAGAGGCGGTGAAGAAGAGCGGCATGATGATGGCTTGCGATAGCATACCCGACCACATGGTTATCTCGCTGGCTGGCAAAACAGCCCTGTATAAAGGCGAGCTGATGATGCTTGAAATTATTGCTCAGTGTAACTGGACACGACCCGTATACGTGGCCACCACCGTGGGCGAAGGCAACTATATGAACTTGGGCAACAACTTCGTGCGCGAAGGCTTGGCCAACCGTATCACGCCCTTCACCACATCGGCCGCTGGTACACGCAAGTTTGACACCGAGAAGACCTACGACAACGTAATGCACCGCTACAAGTGGGGCGGACTGGAGAAGCCCGGGCTGTATCTTGACGAAACCGTGATGCGCATGTGCTACACACACCGCCATCTGCTGAACGACCTCGCTCTGGAGCTCATTTCAGAAGGCCAACTTGAAAAGGCTAAAAACGTGGTGCAGCTGTCTGAAAAGGTGCTGCCCGCCTACAACGTGCCTTACACCTATGTGTCGGGTGCCACCGACCTGGCTCGCGCCTACGCGCTGCTGGGCATGAAAGATAAGGCCATGAAGATAGCTCGCGCCGTGCTGCTGAACAATAAGCAGTATGCTTGCTGGTATCTGTCATTGTCAAGAGACCGCTTCCTCATGTCGCAAAACGATGTGCTGCGCAACATCTTGATGATGCAGAACACCGCCGACGTGATGGCCCTTATCGACCAAAAGGCTGCCGACAAGGTTCTGAACGATTGTCAAACACTGTATAAGCTCTACCTCGCCAAGGGCGGAACACCCTTTGAGGGAGCACAGGCACAAGAGTCTGAAGCACAAGAGTAAAAGCAATAAGAAAAGAGCTAACGCGAAATGTTTATAGAACAACCTGCCAAATGGCTAAGATGGCTGTATCCTGATGCAGCCTGGCGAATGGACCCCACCGAGAAGGCCGTATACCTGACCTTTGACGATGGGCCCATTCCTGAGGCCACGCCGTTCATCCTTGAAACGCTGAAGCAGTTTGATGCCAAGGCCACCTTCTTCATGGTGGGCGATAACGTGCGCCGCCACCCCGAGCTGTACCAACAGATTGTGGACGCTGGCCACCAGGTGGGCAACCACACCTTTCATCATCTCGGTGCCCTAAAGCACCTGGTGACGACCTATATCGACGATACTGAAGAAGCAAACAAGCTGATAAAGGCCCACTACTTTCGGCCGCCCCACGGCTGGATGCGTATGACCGAATATTGGTGGCTGAAGAAAAAGTATCGCATCGTGATGTGGGACCTCGTAACGCGCGATTATTCAAAATGGATGACCGCCGACGATGTGGTAAACAACGTGAAACGATACGCTCGCAATGGGTCAATCATCACCTTTCACGACTCGCTAAAGAGCATCGATAAGCTGCACTTCGCATTGCCCCAAGCACTGCAGTGGCTAAAGGATCAGGGCTACGCCTTCAAGATTTTTCCTTAATCCCCCACTCGACCCTTTTCAAGCATAACGAGGTTGTGATTAAGAGAACGAGCTTGTTTAAGAACGAACTTGTTTAAGACAAAAGGAGTTGTGTTTAAGATAAAGACACGACAACGCTGAACAACAAGAGGACAACAGAAACAACATTTCTGATACAATTATTATATGTATGAAAGCAATGTTGTTTATGTTGTCCTTTTTTTGTTATTGTTATTGTAACTGTTATTGTAACAAAGTAGGACGAGGGGGCTCATTAACAACATTGTCATCTTGTCATCTTGTCATTAAGAAAAGTTTACGAGCAATTATCAAAGTAGGACGGTGGTCTCCGCCCCCCGTCCTCCAACAAGCAGCAAGAGTATCTAAAAAGTAGGACGGTGGCCTCCGCGCCCCGTCCTCCAACAACCAAAAAGAGTATCTAAAAGTAGGACGGTGGTCTCCGTGCCCCGTCCTCCAACAGCCAAAAAGAGTATCTAAAAGTAGGACGGTGGCCTCCGCGCCCCGTCCTCCAACAGCCAAAAAGAGTATCTAAAAGTAGGACGGTGGTCTCCGTGCCCCGTCCTCCAGCAAGCAGCCTACAGCGAAGTAGGGCTCAAATATTTGGGTGCTGGAGAACAGGGCACGGAGACCCTGTTCTACTATAGTTTGCCTCGCCGCTCTCGTCCATTATGAATTATGAATTCACAAGCGCAGCCCATTATGAATTATGAATTACGAATTACGAATTATCAGAGTCCCCCCATCCCACTTTGATAATCCATGGAAAATTGCCCATGTGATATTTTTTTTCTAACTTTGCATGCATTAAAAAAAGCATCAAAACAGAAAGCAACAAAATGAAACATTATAACATACTGCGCTTACGCCTTCTTACGGTCATCGTCATTATCACTATAGCCATCATCTCGCTCTTGCGTTGCTGCTCGTGCAGCAGTGCCCCCACACAAAACGATAGCACCAAGGTGGCACCTTTTCATCTGAACGACTCGCTCACCAACGCCATCACCATGACCACCGAGCTGCACGACCTCGACTCAATCATGCAGCGATACATGAAGCGCTGGGAGATAAACGGAGCACAGTTGGCCATATCGCGCAACGACTCGCTGCTGTATGCTCGCGGCTACGGATGGGCCGACATGGAGCGCGAGATAGAGATGCAGCCCTCGCACATTATGCGCATAGCATCGGTGTCGAAACTGGTAACGGCCGTGGGCATTATGAAGCTGCAAGAAGAGGGGCGCCTACGCCTCACCGACCGCGTGTTCGGCCCCCAAGGCATACTGAACGACACCACCTATACAAAGGCCATTAAAGATAAGCGCTACTTTGATATTACCGTCGAGCAGCTGCTGCGCCACTCGGCAGGCTTCACCAATTATGCTGGCGACCCTATGTTCTCTACCCGTTACATCATGATGCAGAACAGGCTCACCACACCACCTAACAACCACACCTTGCTCAGCATCTTGCTGAAACGCCACTTGGGCTTCACACCTGGCACGGCACGCTGCTACTCTAACCTGGGATTCACGCTGCTTTCAATGATTATCGAAAAGCGCACGGGCATGACCTACGATGCCTATATGCAGAAACATGTGTTGCAGCCCGCGGGCTGTTTCGACTTTCATATTGCGGGCAACTATTATAAAGACCGCCGCCCTAACGAGGTAAAATATTATATGCACCAGGGCTCGGTGCCCGTGTACGAATATAACAACAGCGGACGTATGGTGCAAAAATGTTATGGCGAAAACGATATTCCGAACCTTAAAGGGGCGGGAGCATGGTGCGCTTCGGCGGCAGAACTCAGCCGACTGATAGCTGCCATTGACAACCACCCTGGCAAGCCCGACATTTTGAGCGCAAAGAGCATAACGGCCATGACGCAGCCTATGCCCGATCATGCCTACTCGCTGGGCTGGAACTATACCCCCACCAAGGGCCCTTGGGTGCGCACGGGGTCGTTAGGGGGCACCAGTGCCTTGGTGCTGAAATATGCCGATGGCGAGTGCTGGGTTTTCATTACCAACACCAGCACCTGGAAGGGTCACGACTTCTCTAACGATACCATGCGCCTGTTTGAACAGCTACGCAAAAAGTATGGCCACAAATTTCCTCGCCGAGACCTGTTCACGAGAATTTAAGTGAAAAGGGAAAAGTGAAAAGTGAAAAATCCTATAGCATGGCTTTTAAGGGAAAAGGGAAAATCCTATAGCCTCTTTAAGTGAAGAGTGATAATTAGTAGGACGGTGGCCTCCGTGCCCCGTCCTCCAGCAACCAAAAGAGTATCTTCAAGTAGGACGAGGGTCTCCGCGCCCCGTCCTCCAGCAACCAGCCTCCAACAAAGTAGGGTTTAATAGTTTGGGTGCTGGAGAACAGGGCACGGAGACCCTGTTCTACTATGGTTTGCCTCGCCGCTCTCGTATTGTGAATTAAGCGCAGCCCATTACGAATTACGAATTATGAATTCAACAAGCGCAGCCCCATTACGAATTATGAATTATGAATTACAAAAGGGCAATAATCGGCAAGATTTCGCGTTATTAATCGTATGAAACGACTGTTTATTATCTTCTATATAACCCTGTTGGCTTGTATCGGCATACAAGCCCAAACCTTTACGCTGCAAGGCAAGGTGCTCGACGAGCAGTCGAACCCCATGGAGTTTGCCACCGTGGCCTGTGTGCAACAAGGCAAGATAGCCATGACCTCGCTGAAGGGCGACTTCTCGATGCAGCTGCAATCGGCCGACTCGGTAGTGGTGCGCTTCTCAATGGTGGGCTATAAGACCAAAACCCGCGTGCTGCGCCGCCCACGAGGCAAGCAAACGCTGCAGGTGGTGCTGCACAGCGACAACACCCTGTCAGAGGTTACCATCACCGAGATGCGTAGGCAAACAGGCCAAACCCAGGAGATAAAGAAAGAGCAAACCAAGAGCATGCCCTCTACCACGGGCAATGCCGTAGAAGAGCTGATACAGAGCCAAGCTGGCGTTTCAACGCACAGCGAACTGTCGTCGCAATATAACGTGCGCGGCGGTTCGTTCGACGAAAACAGCGTTTATATTAATAATGTAGAGATTTATCGCCCCTTCTTGGTGCGAAGCGGTCAGCAAGAAGGCCTCTCGGTGATTAATGCCGACATGGTAGACAAGATAGGCTTTTCAACGGGCGGCTACGAGGCTAAATATGGCGATAAGATGTCGTCGGCCCTCGACATTACCTACCGTCGTCCTAAACGTTTCGAGGCCTCGGCCTCAATGTCGTTGCTGGGCGCCAGCGCCTTTGTGGGCGTAAGCAATAAGCACTTTTCGTGGAGCAACGGTCTTCGTTATAAAACAAACCAATATATGCTGGGGTCGCTGCAAACCACAGGCGAGTATCGCCCCCGCTTTGTTGATTATCAAACCTATCTTACCTATGAGCCCAACAAGCGCTGGAGCCTTTCGTTCATGGGCAACATATCAGATAACCACTACACCTTTGTGCCCTCTGACCGCGAAACCAGCTTCGGAACAATGGAGAACGTAAAGAAGTTTAAAGTATATTTTGATGGTCAAGAGAAAGATGTGTTCCGCACCTTCTTTGGCTCGGTAAACATCACACGCCATTTTTCTGAAAACACATCGCTCTCGCTCATAGGATCGGCTTTTCACACCAAAGAGCAAGAAACCTACGACCTGCAAGGGCAATACTGGCTTACGCAAACCGAGACCAGCGAAAACCTGGGCGTGGGTACCTATTTTCAGCATGCCCGTAACCGCCTGAAAGCTAACGTGGCCAGCGCCAAGCTGCTATTTAAGAGCAAGAACGCGCACCACGCCTTTGAGGGTGCCCTAACGTTTAAGAGCGAGCGCATAAAAGAAAACTCTATCGAATATGAGATGCGCGATTCAAGTGGCTACAGCATACCCCACACAGGCAAAGACCTGTATATGATATACTCTATGCGCGCCCATAACACCCTAAACGCCACGCGCACCGAGGCCTATCTGCAAGACACCTACCGCTTTACCAGCGCCCACGAGCACACCCACTTCACCCTAAACTATGGTGTGCGCCTGAGCCACTGGAGCTTCAACAAAGAAACCATCGTCAGCCCACGCCTCTCGCTGGGCATCGTGCCCCCCTTCTGCCGCGATATGACGTTGCGCCTGGCCACAGGTCTTTATTATCAGGCACCCTTCTACAAGGAGATACGCGACACCACCACCCTGAACCACGTAACCTATGCCAACCTGAACCAAAAGGCCAAGAGCCAGCGCTCGCTGCACTTTATTGCGGGCCTCGACTATCGCTTCAACGTGAAGGAGCGCCCCTATAAGTTTACAGCCGAAGCCTACTATAAGGCACTGAGCAATTTTGTGCCCTATAGCGTGAACAATGTAAAGGTGGTGTATTATGGCGACAACGCATGCAGCGGACATGCAGCGGGCATCGACCTCAAACTCTTTGGCGAGTTTGTGCCTGGCACCGACTCGTGGATAAGCCTCTCGCTCATGGACACGAAGATGAAGCTTAACGGCAAGAGCATACCCTTGCACACCGACCAGCGTTACGCCGTCAACTTCTTCTTCACCGACTATTTTCCCAATACCGACCGCTGGAAAATGTCGCTCAAGTTGGCCTTTGCCGATGGTCTGCCCTTCTCGGCGCCCCACCAAGAGATGGAGAACAACTCGTTCAGAGCGCCCGCCTATAAGCGTGCCGACATTGGCCTCAGCTACCGAGTGATAAACAACGAGAAGGCCGCCATCAAAAAGTTTTGCAAAAACATATGGCTGGGCATCGACTGCCTCAACCTCTTCGGCATCAACAACGTAAACTCATACTATTGGGTAACCGACGTTACCAATCATCAATATGCCGTGCCCAACTATCTCACGGGCCGAATGATGAACCTACGTTTGCAATTCGAATTCTAACCCACACACCCTATACTTATCTCTATGAAGCATCTTATCGCCACCCTTATAGCCTTGTGCGGGCTCAACCTCATACCCCACAGCACGGCATCGGCACAAAACCACCGCTTGCTGCAACCTAACATTGCATCGCTACAGGTGGTGGCTGGCGATAATTGGCTGTCAATGCCCGTCATCACGCTAACGGGCGACGAGGCCATACACATCAGCTTCGACGACCTCACACACGAGTATCATCGCTACGTTTATAGCATTGAACATTGCGAGGCCGACTGGAGCCCCTCACAAGAGCTGCTGCCCAGCGAATATTGCGAAGGCTTTACCGAGGGCAACACCATCGACGACGTAGAAAAAAGCATCAACACCAAACAGCTTTACACCCACTATCATTTTCAGGTGCCCAACCGCCAATGCCGCCCCACCCTGAGCGGAAACTATCGCGTAACGGTAACCGACGATAACACGGGCGACAGCATCCTTACCGCCTGTTTTATGCTGTGCGAACAAACCATGAACCTGGGCCTTGAGGCATACACTAACACCGATAAAGACATTAACCGCCAGCACCAACAGGTGGCCATGCAGCTATCGTATAACGGGAATAAAGTAACCGACTATAGCCGAGAGATAAAAACCGTGGTGCTGAAAAACGGATATTGGTATGATGCCGCACGCAACGCCACACCACAATTTATCATGCCCGATGGGCTGAAGTGGAGCCACAACACGCAGCTCATCTTCAACGCTGGAAACGAATACCGAAAGTTTGAAACCCTCGACCCCACACACCCCACCATGGGCATAGAGGCCGTGGGATGGGATGGCACACACTTCTCGGCCAGCGTGTGGCCCGACGAGCCACGCCCCAACTATGTGTATGACGAAGATGCTAACGGAAGCTTCTACATCAGAAACAGCGATAACATTGAAAACGACATAGCCTCCGACTATATCCTTACACGCTTCACCCTGCTCTGCCCACCACAGCCTGGCGACGTATATCTACACGGACAATGGACCAACAGTAGCCTCGAACCCACCTACCGCATGACCTACCACCCCGAGCTGCAAGCCTACACGGCCGATGTGCTGCTCAAGCAAGGCTACTACTCGTACACCTACCTCTTGCACACCCCCAACGCGCTGCGCACGCTGCCCGCCGATGGCAACTTTTTTCAAACCGAAAACACCTATTATGCCCTGGTTTATTATCGACCCATAGGCAGCCGCACCGACCGACTGGTGGCCTACCGACATGTGCAACTGAAATAAGCCCTCTCCCTCTAAAGGGAGCTAAAATTCTGACGAACACAGAAAATAATGCGCCTAACATTTGGCACAACAAAAAAAATACACTATCTTTGCAACCGCAATTCGGCAAGCTACCGCTTACCATCACATTGCAAAGGCCGATATGGCTCAGTTGGTAGAGCAACGCATTCGTAATGCGTGGGTCCCCGGTTCGAGTCCGGGTATCGGCTCATTAACCACGCGATAATAGCTCAGTTGGTAGAGCACTAGCTTCCCAAGCTGGGGGTCGCGGGTTCGAGCCCCGTTTATCGCTCAGCAGTCCACCATAGGGTGTTGCTGATTATTGGGTAAGAAGAAAAAATATAAGTCCACCACACAAGGTGGGCTTTTTTTGTATACCTACGTTTTTCGCGCTTCGCGCCCCAGCAACCAAGTAGGACGGTGGCCTCCGTGCCCCGTCCTCCAGCAACCAAAAAGTATCTTTGTGTTCATGTTTTGGGCGTAGGTGCTCACCGCCTTCGGCGTTGTTCGCACAGGTCAAAAATGGCACACGGATAGCACCGATGTAACGGATTTATCTTTTTCACGGATTCATTTTTGATTTTTTTTCTTGTCTCTATTCTTCTGATTTTGCGCCTCCGGCGCGGATTTTAATAGATTTTTCGGCTCGCAAGCTCGCCGTGTTGCACCCACAAAATAGTAGTACAGGGTCTCCGTGCCCTGTACTCCAGCACCAGCAATGGTATTCACCGAGACGCGCAGCGTCGAGAAAATCAGGAACAATCCGCGCCGTAGGCGCAAAAGATCCAATGAATAGTGTCAAAAAACGATCCGTGAAAAGATAAATCCGTTACATCGGTGCTATCCGTGTTCGTTTTTTGACCCATG
>CAKQFW010000066.1 GCA_934230965.1 uncultured Prevotella sp. | reverse complement strand
AGCCTGTTCTACAATGTTTGTTTGAGGTATGTCGGCAATGATGGCTTTGCGCCCTTGCTGTTCATAGTTGGTTAGCTCTTCGTCGGTAAAGCGGCTACGGGTGAGGGCTACAAACTGTTTCACCTCTTCGTGGTTGATAGAGGTGCTGGTAAGCTGTACCTTGGGATCGGGCAAGACAACGTTTAGCTTGTCACCATTGCGCAAGATGCTGGCTTCTGAAAACGACGAAAAGTCGATGTAGGCCTTGATGGTGGCATCCATAGGTATAGCTACCTTTCGCGAACCTACAGGGAGGTCGATGTTATAGTCGGTTTCCATAAATTTGCCATGCAGGCTCACCTTGTCGTCGTGTGTTACAATTTTATGCATCTTACACTCGGCAGTGTACAGCTTTGAGCATTTTTGTATCTGCATGACCAGTGTAGGTATGGTGTCGATTTTAGCCACTTCAGCCTCTGCTTTTTCTTTTTTACAAGCGGTAAAAAGAAAAAGCATGAACAGCATGAACAGCGGTGTATAAAGTAGGTGGTGATGTAGAAATGGCTTGTTTGACATAATATGGCTTCAACTAATGATAAGGGTTATCGGTATTGAAGGCGGGGCAGAAACGGGTAGACGTTACTTGGCTCCTAACTTTCCTAATGCGCCATATACCACTTTGGCTACCAGTGGTTTGCTGGCTTCTTCGGTCATGCCATGGCCCAAGCGGCCGTAGATGAACGGAACCTCCAGACCTTTGATACAATAGTGGGTGATGTCGGCTACAAGGTCTACGTCTTCAATGTCAAATTCGCCATCGGCCTTGCCTTCGGCATATACCTTGCGAAACAGTTCTATCTCGTCTTCGTCAAAGTTTTTGCGCACCTTTTCTACCATCCATATATTGCGGAAAAACTCGGCACGAAGGTTGCCGTTGCGCACCACCGTCTCGCGTATCATGCTCAAGTGGGTGTATATCAGTTCTATAATTTTGTCTTGTGGGCGTATCTTCATCGACGATACCTCGTCGAGCTTGTCAGACAATCGCTCCAGCTCCGACTCAATGACGGCCGAATAAACATCTTCTTTGCGGTTGAAATATGTGTATAAGGTACGTCTTCCTTTGCCCGATGCCACGGCAATATCGTTCATCGTCGTGTTGGCGATACCATTTTTGGCAAACAGTTGGCGAGCTACGTCAACCAGTTTTTGGCGAGTTTTTGATATGGACATAACTTAACTGATTATAAAAATTGCACATCTTATTTATGTGTGCAAAATTAAAACTTATATTTGAAATATGCAAGTATGAACCCTTAAAGTTTTTATCTTGTTTTGAAGTGAGGCAAAACAATGGTTAATAAAGTAAAAAGTCAATGTTTCAATAAATGTTAAAAAAGGACAGTTACTAACGTTTTACCTTGGCTATGCCGAAAAACTGACGTATATTTGCAGAACATCCTGTGCGGTAGAGGCTGGATAAAAGCTGTTTTTACACTATATATAATAGGTGTATACACCATATATAATAGGTATAATGGCTTTGCAAATATTCGGCAAATGCTGGGCAGCGTGTCTCTGTGTGCCTCGGTATAACGTGGTAACACATTGAACATGAATATATTTCATATAAAATAAACAATAATTAATATTATTATGGGATTACTTACAGGTAAGACTGCTCTCGTCACGGGTGCAGCACGCGGCATCGGTAAAGCCGTTGCTATGAAATTTGCCAAGGAAGGCGCAAACATCGCATTCACCGACCTCGTTCTTAACGACGATATGGCTGCTGGTTTGGAGGCTACACGTAAAGAAATTGAGGCTCTGGGCGTTACATGCCGCGCTTATGCTGGCAATGCTGCCGACTTTGAAGAAACTGAGAAGGTGGTGAAGCAGATACATGCCGATTTTGGTTCTATTGACGTGCTCGTTAATAATGCTGGTATCACTAAAGACGGCCTGATGCTGCGTATGTCAGAGGCTCAGTGGGATGCTGTGCTGAACGTAAACCTGAAGTCGGCCTTCAACTTTATTCATGCTTGTGCTCCTATCATGCTGCGTCAGCGTGGTGGCTCTATCATCAATATGTCGTCGGTAGTAGGTGTTCACGGCAATGCTGGTCAGTGCAACTACTCGGCCTCAAAGGCTGGTATGATTGGTTTGGCAAAGTCAATCGCTCAGGAGCTCGGCCCCAAGGGTGTACGTGCTAATGCTGTGGCTCCTGGCTTTATCGAGACTCCGATGACGGCTCAGCTGTCAGAAGAAATTCGTAAAGACTGGATGAAGAAGATACCTCTGCGTCGCGGTGGCCAGACAGAAGATATTGCCAATGTATGCCTCTTCCTCGCTTCTGATATGTCGTCATACGTATCAGGCCAGGTTATCCAGGTAGATGGCGGAATGAACATGTAATGAAGGTAGTTTACGAAGACAACCATATTATCATTGTATCAAAAGAAAGCGGTGAGATCGTTCAAGGCGATAAGACGGGCGACACACCGCTTTCTGAAACAGTGAAAGCTTATTTGAAGACGAAGTACGACAAGCCAGGCAATGTGTTCCTGGGTGTCGTGCATCGGCTTGACCGACCCGTTAGTGGCCTCGTGGTGTTTGCTAAAACATCAAAGGCGCTCTCGCGGTTGAACGATATGTTTCGCAACGGCGATGTGCATAAAACCTATTGGGCACTGACACAAAGTTGTCCGGCAGCCGAAGAGGGAACGCTCACGCATTGGTTGCGCCGTAATGAAAAACAAAACAAGAGCTATGCTACCGACCATGAGGTGCCTGGCTCGAAAAAGGCTGTGCTCAAATATAAGGTGGTAGGGCATGGCGATAATTATACGCTTGTACAGGTAAACTTGCTTACTGGGCGTCATCATCAAATACGATGCCAGTTGGCTAAGATAGGATGCCCCATACGTGGCGACCTTAAGTATGGAGCACGCCGCAGCAATGCCGATGGCAGCATCTCGTTGCTGTCGCGTCGTGTAGAGTTTGTACATCCTGTATCTAAAGAACTCATTGTGGCCGAAGCTCCTCTGCCGCAAGAGAAAATTTGGCATGATTTGGCCAGCACCATAGGGTAGGCCTTATTATACCGCTCTTTTTGATAGAGCATACTGCATCCACCACGCGCATACGTTTATGAAGAAAATCAAGAAATGGCTGTGGCTCATAGTGTTGGCCCCATTCGTCCTTTTCCTGACGCTGGCCTTACTGCTTTATGTCCCTGCAATACAAAATTGGGCTGTAAAGCATGTGGCTGCGTATGTCTCTGACCATACTGAATGGAACGCTTCGGTGGGAAGCGTTCATTTAGCTTTTCCTCTTGATCTTGAGGTTAACAACCTACAGCTTACGAAGGCTAACGACTCGGTGCGCACCGCTACCGACACCGTGGCTTGCGTGGGGCAGTTTGTGGCTAATATCGAACTGTGCCCCTTGTTGTCGGGCAATGTGGTGATTGAAAAACTCAACTTGCGCGATGTTAAGCTTAACACCGTGTCGATTATTCCGTCGGCACAGGTGCGTGGCACCGTAGGACAGGTGGCCTTGCGTAGCAAAGGCATTGACCTGCGCCACGAAAATGTAGATGTAAGCTATGCCTTGTTGCAAAATGCATCGCTTGATGTGGCTTTGAACGACACGGTGCCCGAAGATACATCAACAGAAAAAAGCCGATGGAAGATAGCGCTCTCTCGTTTGCATGTAGTAAACACGTCGGCCCTGGTGCACATGCCGGGCGACACGCTTGCGGTGCGCTGTGTGCTGGGCGATGCTTTAGCACGTAACGGACAATTTGACCTTGAACCCCAACATTTTTCATTGTCGCGTCTTGACCTGAAGAAGGGTCAGGTGTATTATGACAATCGGTTTGCTAAACCTGAGGCTGCTGGCCTTGACGTAAACCATTTGGCCCTGAACGCATTGGCGCTAAGGGTAGATAGCTTTTTCTATAGCCCTGAGCGCTTGGCCGTGGGCATCAGTAAGTTTTCGTTTCTGGAGAAATGCGGCTTTAAGCTGTCTGACATGTCGTGCCAGGTGCTGATGGATACTGCACGGCTTAACATCCCCTCTCTCTCTATTGTTACGCCTAATTCGCGTGTGCAAGGTAAGTTGGCAATGGATTTGAACGCCTTTGCCGATACGCTGCCTGGTGCGCTGTCGGCTCATATTGATGCCCGTTTGGGCTTCTCAGACATGGCCGCCTTGCTGCCTGATATGAAGACGTATGCCAAACGCTTGCCCTACCGGTTTGTTGAGGTGAAGGGCGAGATGAAAGGCAATATGCAAAAGGCGCATGTGCCAGTGCTCTCGTTAAAAATTCCTGGGGCTTTGACGGCTCATGCCGATGGTTGGCTACAAAACCTCAACGACATAGATAGGCTGAAAGGGCGCATGGCTTTTGCTGTGCGAACGCAACAGATTGATGCTATCAGGCGTGTGCTGCCAGCCGAAACAGCGGCTTCGTTCCGTTTGCCAAGTGGTATGGCGCTGGATGGTAAAGTGGTGTTTGATGGAGCACAGTATAATGTCAAGGCACACTTGCGCGAGGGAGGAGGCAATGCTACGGCTGCAGTGCGCTTAAACACACGCAATATGGCGTATGATGCAAAACTTAATGCACACCATTTGCAGTTAGGCCATTTCTTGCCTAGCATGGGCCTTCAGGCGCTTACTGGTCAGGTGGCAGCAGCAGGTAAGGGCACTGATATATTTGCACCGCACACTGTGGCACGGGCTACGGCCAGCGTGTCGCAACTACATATCGCACAGTACGACTTGTCTGGCTTAAACGCCCAGCTGCACATTGGTGGCGGCAAGGCGCATGGCGAGTTTAGTAGTGATGGGCCGCTCTTTGATGGACACATCACGCTTGAGGCTCTGTTACAACATTCGGTGCTCAACGGCACACTGTCGTGCCAACTTGATAGCGCCAACTTTCAGCGCATGGGCATCACCAAGAAACCTCTGAACCTCTCGATGAAAGCTAATCTGGCTGTAGAGAGCGACTTTAATAATTTGTATCGTCTGCAAGGGGCCGTGCGCGATATTCTTATTGCTGACAGCACCCGCAACTATCGCCCCGAAAACTTGTTGGTAGATGCGTTGACGCGTCGCGATACTACTTTTGCTAATATCACTTCGGGCGATTTCAGCCTTCGCCTTAATGCCGGCGGTGGTTATAAACGTTTGTTGCAGCACTCTGACGAGTTGATGGCCGAGGTGCAACGGCAGATGGAACATAAGTATATTGACCAACTGAAGCTTCGCTCGCTCCTCCCCACGATGTGTGTGCAACTGTCGTTGGGACAGGAAAACATGTTTGCTAGAGCTATGAATAAGTTTGGTGTGCAACTGTCAAACGCATTTGCCGACATCGACACCTCGCCGCTTGATGGCATCAACGGTGTGGTGAAGGTCGACTCGCTGGTGGCTAATGGCATACAGCTTGACACTATACGTATGAATGTGGTGTCTGATTCTACACGTACCGACTTTAAAGGACAGATTCGTAACAACCGTAACAACCCACAATATGTGTTTAATGCGCTCTTCGGGGGCACCTTCTACGAGCGCGGCCTCTATTTCGGCACGCGCGTCTTGGATGCCAAAGATAGGGTGGGCGTGTCCTTGGGCTTGAAGGCCTCGATGGAGAGCAATGGTGTAAAGCTATCGGTGGGCGGACGCGATGACATGGTATTGGGCTATAAGAAGTTTGCCGTTAATAAAGACAACTATGTCTTCTTCTCTGACGATAGCCGTATCTCGGCCGATGTGAGGTTACGTGCCTCTGATGGCATGGGCCTTCAGGTTTATTCGAACGACAGCACCGAGGCTTTGCAAGACCTTACGGTGGGTCTGACCAAGTTTGAACTGGCCAGCCTCATGACAGTGCTACCATACTTGCCGCGCATATCGGGCGTGATGAATGGCGACTTCCACGTTATCAAGACTGAAACCGACCTCTCGGTATCGTCATCTATCATGGTCAACAACATGACCTATGAGGGCTGCAAGATGGGCAATATAGGCTCTGAGTTTGTGTATATGCCTAAGGAGAACGATGAGCATTATGTTGACGGAACTCTATCATGCAATAATATAGAGGTGGGAACGATATCGGGCACCTATAGTGCAGCGGGCGAGGGGGCGCTGGATGCAAACCTCACGTTGTCGCATACGCCGCTGTCGCTGCTCAACGGCTTTATCACTGACCAGCTGTTTGGTTTTAAAGGTTATTGCGATGGCGACCTGAAGGTGGAGGGCCCTGTATCGAAACCAAAGATGAATGGTGAACTGCGCCTCGACTCGGCCTACATCGAAAGTGTGCCGTATGGCGTGGAACTGCGCTTTGATACAAAAACGGTAACGATGACAAACAGCCGCATGACATTTGACGATTATCGACTGTTTGCCCGTAACCGCACACCGCTGGTTATCAGTGGATATCTTGATTTGGCTGATATGGCAAATATGTATCTCAACACGCGCATCTCAACAAACAATTTCTTGCTTATCGATGCACGTGAGAAGGCACGCTCAGAGGCTTATGGTAAGGCGTATGTCAATTTCTTGGGTGTGATAAACGGACCTGTTGATGCCCTGAAGATGCGAGGCAAGCTGGATGTGTTGGGATCTACTGACATGACGTATATCTTGCGCGACTCGCCTCTAACCACCGATACGCAACTCGACGACTTGGTTAAGTTTACTAACTTTAAGGCTAAAAAGGAAGTTAAGGTTGAACGGCCTGCTGTGTCGGGTCTTGATATGGACCTAACGCTGAATATTGATGAGGGAGCGCATATTATGTGCGCGCTAAACACTGACCATAGCAACTATGTCGACTTGATAGGCGGTGGCACCTTGCGTATGCAGTATGGTGCTGTAGATGGTATACGTCTTACGGGACGATACACGCTGAGCAATGGCGAGATGAAGTATTCGTTACCCGTTATTCCGCTGAAGACGTTTACTATTCAAGATGGCAGTTATGTTGAATTCTTTGGCGATATGATGAACCCGAAACTTAATATTACGGCTATTGAAGAGACAAAGGCTCAGGTGGCTGATGAAGGTGGAACGGGTGGTCGTAACGTGACCTTTGAGTGTGGCGTTAAGATTACGAAGACGCTGCAAGACATGGGTCTTGAGTTTATCATCGATGCCCCCGAAGACCTTTCGCTGCATAACGAGCTGCAAACCATGACGAAGGAAAGTAGGGGTAAATTGGCTGTGACGATGCTTACCACGGGTATGTATCTGGCCGATGGTAACACCAATGCCTTCTCAATGAACAGTGCGCTCAGCGCCTTCTTGAACAGCCAGATTAATTCAATTTCGGGTAGCGCTTTGCGCACGCTCGACTTGAGCTTTGGCATGGATAATACCACGGTAGGAACAGGTGAGACGCATACCGACTATTCGTTTAAGTTCTCGAAACGTTTCTGGAACAACCGCTTGCGCATTGTGGTGGGTGGCAAGGTGTCGTCGGGTGCAGAGATTGAAAACCAAAACGATACGTTCTTCGACAATGTTACGTTTGAGTATCGTCTTAGTCCTACCTCTAACAAGTATCTTAAATTGTTCTACGATAAGGCTCGTTACGACTGGCTGGAAGGCAACGTAGAGCAGTTTGGCGCTGGTTTTATGTATCGAAGAAAGATACAGAAACTTACTGATATCTTTAACTTCAAACGTAAGAAAACGGCCTCGCAAGATACGGGCGGCGCCATGATGATGAGAACAAAGACGGTGAATGATTCGAAACCACACAATATTGTCAACGATTCGATACGTCAAAAGTAACAGAACGCTCTTGCTTTATAAACGAATATAATAAAAGATGCAAACAAAGAACACTATATATTCTCTTTTATTGCTAACGCTTTGCTCGTTGGTGGCGGGATGCTCTACAACCAGCAGGGTGCCCGATGACGACAAACTGTTTGTGGGCTTGGAGAAAATAAAATATCTCGACTATGAGAAGAACGAGCACTTCGTATCTACGCAAGAGGAGGTAGAGATGGCTTTGGCCTCGGCGCCCAATGGTGCCTTGTTTGGTAGTTCTTATTACCGCACCATTCCTTACCGCTTATGGATATGGAACGCTTTCTCGGGCTCGCACTCGGTGGTGAGCAAATGGATTACGAAGTCGTTTGGTAAGGCACCTGTATTACTTAGCAATGTAAATCCTGCCCTGCGTGCTAAGGTGGCGCAAGGCTTGCTGCGTGATCGTGGCTATTTTGGTGCATCGGTAAACTATACCGAGAAGACCCTGTCGAATGAGAAGAAGGCTAAAGTGGCTTATGAGGTGCGATTGGGACAGCTACACACCGTTGACACATTGGTTTATACGCGCTTCCCCGCTGAGGCGATGGCGCTTATCGACTCTACCAGCAATGAGGCCTTGGTGAAACCTGGCGATGCCTTTGATGTGTCGGCCTTGGATGCTGAGCGTAACCGTTTGAGCACCTTGTTCCGCAATAATGGATATTATTATTATCAGCCCAGCTTTGCTTCGTATCTGGCTGATACACTGAATATTCCAGGCGAGGCACGCTTGCGCTTGCAGATGGCCGAGGGTATACCTGAAGCCGCTACAAAGAAATGGTATATAGGCAATGTGCGCCTTGAAATAAGGAAACAATATCAAGATCAGCTGCTCGACTCGTTCCGTTATCGACACTTCTCTATGTATTATGATGGGAAGCGGCCGCCTATTCGTGCCCGCATTATCATGAAGGATGTGAAGATGCGACACGGACAACCGTATAGCTATAACGATTATATGCAGTCGGCCAATAAACTATCGGCTATGGGATTGTTCAGCATGGTAGACTTTAAGTTTACACCGCGCGACACTACGGCTCGCTGCGATAGCTTAGATTTGACGTTGAACTGTATCTTAGATAAGCCATGGGACTTTTATGTAGAGTCGAATCTCACAGGAAAAACCACAGGACGAGTGGGACCTGGGCTTGTCATTGGTCTTACGCGACGTAATGCTTTTCGTGGAGGTGAGAAGCTTGACATCAATCTGAAGGGGTCGTATGAATGGCAAACGGGCCATCGTGCCGATGGTACGAGCTCTAAATTAAACTCGTATGAGTATGGTGTGGATGCTTCGCTCGAATTGCCGCGCTTGCTGTTACCTTTCTGGCAGCATCGTCAATGGTATGCATCGCCCACTACGCTTATCAAGGGGTCGTCGAGTGTGCTGAACCGCTCAAGCTATTTTAAACGTCACGTGGTGTCGGGCGAGCTTACTTATACGTTCCAGCCCACTGTTACGCGTAGGCATCAGTTTAGTCCGCTTATCTTGCAATATGAATACATGAAAGACCCTTCTGAGGCTTTCAAGGAAATTATGCAAGCTAACCCCTACTTGATGGTGTCGATGGCCGACCAGTTTGTGCCAAAGATGCGTTACACCTTTACCTATACCAGCCCATTAAATTATCGTAACCCTATTTATTGGGAAACAACGGTTAGTGAGGCATCAAACATCCTTTCATTGGGTTATGTGATAGCGGGAAAGAAATGGAACGAGCCTAAGAAACAGATGTTCAAGAACCCCTTTGCACAGTTTGTGAAGATTGAAACTGACTTCCGCAAGACGTGGCAGGTGTCTGACCATAGCCAGTTGGTGGCGCACCTTAATGCGGGATTGGTATGGGCGTATGGCAACTCTACCTTTGCACCCTATAGCGAGCAGTTCTATGTAGGTGGCGCAAACAGTATTCGTGCCTTTAATGTGCGTAGCATTGGTCCGGGCGCTTATCTTTCAGAAAACTCAAAGTATTCGTTTATCGACCAAACGGGCGACATTAAGCTTTTGGCAAATATTGAATATCGTCCGCGCCTATTCGGTAACCTATATGGTGCCCTGTTTCTTGATGCAGGCAACGTGTGGGCATTGAAAGATGACGGCATACGTAAAAGTTCGCACTTGGAACTGAAGAATGTGCTCAGGCAGACGGCCTTAGGAACGGGCATTGGCATACGTTACGATCTCGAGTTCTTTGTCCTGCGTCTTGACT
>CAKQFW010000065.1 GCA_934230965.1 uncultured Prevotella sp. | reverse complement strand
AATGGATTTATGCCATATTTTGGTCTGTATGTTCAGCTCCGAAGAGGGAGTGTAGCGGGCTACACGACCGATGAGAGGTGGACATACAGGCCAAAAGAGGGCGTAAAGACATTTGAAAGCATTACATTGATTTATCAAATTTATATATGCGATTAATTTTGAACACCTACTTATCATAGTGGGCGTATTGAAACAATAAAAATGTTGTTTTGATACGCCCACTTTATAAATGAAAAACGCGGTAAAAGAGCTGTTGGTTAGCTCCTTTACCGCGTTTCTTTTTGTGCGATATATTGTCAAATGGTGGTTTGATTATACCAATCCACGACCGTGACAGTTCTTAAATTTCTTACCGCTACCGCAAGGACAGGGATCATTGCGGCCAGGCATCTTATCGGCAACATACGGTGTGCGAGGCTGTTGCTCGCGTGTATCTTGCTGTGCTGCTGCCTGCTGTTCGGGGTTTGACAGGTCTTCCTTATGCTCAACGTAGTTCTGACGAGGAGCGGGAGCCTCTGCGGGAGCCTCTTGAACATCCTCTTGCATCTCCTGTCCAGGAATTTGTGCACGAGTGAGGATGGCAGAGATACGGTTGTTCATATCGTTTACCATTGAGTCGAACAACTTAGCGCTCTCAAGCTTGAAGATAAGCAACGGGTCTTTCTGCTCGTATGAAGCGTTCTGCACGCTGTGGCGCAACTCGTCCAGCTGGCGCAGGTTTTCTTTCCAGCAGTCGTCAATGATGTGCAACATGATGGTACGCTCAAACTGCTTCACTACGTCTTTACCCTCAGTGCGATAAGCTTCTTTCAGGTTGCAAGCAATCTGGTATACGTGCTTACCATCAACAATGGGCACCATGATGCGCTCAAAGCGGCTACCTTGCTGCTCTTCAACGTCTTTGATAACGGGCCATGCCACACTCTGTATGCGGTCAATCTTGCGTTTGAGGGCTGCCATAGCCTCCTGGAATGAGCGCTCTTCAAGTTCTTCGCGCTTTGTGTTTACAAACTGGTCTTCAGAGAACGGACATTCCATTGCCAGCACCTTCAAGAACTGCTCGCGGCATCCAGCATAGTCGTTGGTCTCGATGATGTTTACAACGCGGTCCCAGATAATGTTGGTGATATCCATGCCGAGACGTTCACCCATCAGTGCGTGGCGGCGCTTCTCGTAGATAACGGTACGCTGCTTGTTCATCACGTCGTCATATTCGAGCAAGTGCTTACGAATACCGAAGTTGTTTTCCTCAACCTTCTTCTGAGCACGCTCAATGCTCTTCGAAATCATGGGGCTTTCAATACGTTCGCCCTCTTTAAAGCCGAGACGGTCCATCACGCTGGCGATACGCTCGCTGGCAAACAGACGCATCAGCTTATCTTCAAGCGATACGTAGAACACTGAGCTACCGGGGTCGCCCTGACGACCTGCACGACCACGCAACTGGCGGTCTACACGGCGGCTCTCATGACGCTCGGTACCGATGATGGCCAAACCACCAGCAGCCTTTACTTCGGGCGTCAGCTTAATATCGGTACCACGACCTGCCATGTTGGTGGCGATGGTTACAGCACCCAGCATGCGCTCTTCAACGTGCTTGTTGCCATCAGCATCGGTAATGGTTACCTTGCCCATGTTGCTACGACCAGCTTCGGCCACGATATCGGCCTCCTTCTGGTGATACTTGGCGTTCAGCACCTGATGTGGGATGTCGCGCAACTTCAACATACGTGAGAGCAACTCAGAAATTTCAACCGATGTGGTACCCACCAATACAGGTCTACCACTATTGCGCATCTCAACAATCTCGTCAATCACGGCAGCATACTTCTCGCGTGCTGTCTTGTAAACGCGGTCGTCAAGGTCTTTACGAAGAATGGGCTTGTTGGTAGGAATTTCTACTACATCAAGTTTGTAGATATCCCAGAACTCGCCAGCCTCGGTAGAGGCGGTACCCGTCATACCCGACAGTTTGTGGTACATACGGAAGTAGTTCTGCAAGGTGATGGTAGCGAAGGTCTGTGTGGCTGCCTCAATGCGCACATGCTCCTTAGCCTCTACAGCCTGGTGCAAGCCATCGCTCCAGCGGCGGCCTTCCATGATACGTCCTGTCTGCTCGTCAACAATCTTTACCTCGCCGTTCATCACAACATACTCGTCGTCCTTGTTGAACATGGTGTATGCCTTAAGCAGCTGCTGAAGGGTGTGCACACGATCGCTCTGCACAGCATAGTAGTTCATCAGGTCGTCTTTCTTGTCAAGCTTCTGTTGCTCGTCAAGGTCGGTCTCGTTTTCCAGTGCTGAGAGTTGTGACGCAATATCGGGCAATACGAAGAGGTTCTTATCGTTTACCTGTTGTGCCAACCACTCGGTACCCTTATCAGTGAGGTCGCAGCTGTTCTGCTTCTCGTCAACCACGAAGTAGAGCGGCTCAACACACTCGGGCATACGGCGGTTGTTGTTCTCCATATAGTATTCCTCGGTCTTGAGCATACCTGCTTTAATGCCGTCTTCAGAGAGATACTTGATAAGGGGCTTGTTCTTAGGCAGCGCCTTGTGCGAACGATACAGGGCCAAGAAGCCTTTCTCTAACAGTTGCTTATCGTTCTTTTCGTTGCCTTCAGTAATCATCTGCTTAGCATCGGCCAGATACTGTGTAGCCAACTTGCGCTGTACAGCAACCAAACGCTCAACCAGCGGCTGATATTCTTCAAACATCTGGTCTTCGCCCTTGGGCACGGGGCCAGAGATGATAAGCGGAGTACGGGCATCGTCAATCAATACCGAGTCTACCTCATCAACGATGGCATAGTTGTGTGCACGCTGCACCAGGTCGGCAGGCGAGTGTGCCATGTTGTCACGCAGATAGTCGAAACCAAACTCGTTGTTGGTACCGAAGGTGATGTCGGCCATGTAAGCCTTACGACGCTGTGGCGAGTTAGGCTGATGCTTGTCAATGCAGTCTACCGACAGACCGTTGAACATATAAAGCGGGCCCATCCATTCCGAGTCACGCTTAGCCAGATAGTCGTTCACAGTTACCACATGCACACCGTTTCCAGTAAGGGCGTTCAAGAATACAGGCAGGGTAGCCACCAGAGTTTTACCCTCACCCGTAGCCATCTCGGCAATCTTACCTTGATGCAAGGTTACACCACCAAATATCTGAACATCGTAGTGCACCATTTCCCATTTCAGGTCGTTGCCACCTGCTGTCCAGTGGTTATGATAGATGGCCTTGTCGCCATCAATAGTGATAAAGTCTTTCTTGGGGTCGGCAGCCAGTTCGCGGTCAAAATCGTTAGCGGTAACGATGGTCTCCTCGTTCTCGGCAAAGCGGCGAGCGGTATCTTTCACAATGCTGAAAGCTACGGGCATCACCTCGTTCAGTGCTTTCTCATAAATCTCCAGCGCTTCTTTCTCCAGTTTGTCAATGGCGTTGAAGATGCTCTCGCGTTCGTCGATGGGCGTTTCTTCAATCTTAGCCTTCAGCTCAGCAATCTTGTCTTTCTGCTCCTTTGCCGAGTCTTGAACATACTTTTGTATCTCTTTGGTTTTAGCGCGCAGTTCATCATTCGACAGCGCTTTGATGGCGGGATAAGCCTCTTTTACCTTCTCTACGAGCGGCTGTATAAGCTTCATGTCGCGAGTCGACTTATTCCCGAACAACGATTGTAAAATCTTGTTGAAATTCATTGTTATATTTGTTTTTATTTTTTCTGTTTATGGGCAATCGGCATAAGGTTCATAAGACTTATGCCGCTGTGTTACCTTTTCAAGGGTGTAAAGGTACTAATATTTTTCCATTTAGCGGGCTATTTTAAGACATAACTATCCCATAACCCACTATTTTAAGGCTCTTTTAGTGTAAAGGAGCTGCCGAACAAGCGTTCGGGGCGCGTATGCGTATAGCTTTAGCCACTGTGGGCGCAATGCGGTCTACAGTAGCAGGTGTGGTAACACGTTCAGCCTTTGTCGCTGCTCCGTAGAAAATGATGGGGAACGGAACAAAGGCAGCGCGTGAAGTATAGTTCTCGTGATTATCTTCGTTTACAAGTTGCCAGCCAGGGGCAACCTCAATCAGCAGGTCGCCACTCACCTCGGCACTATAGGGGCTATAGCTGACGTTTCTTACGCCAGCCGCCTGTAGCAATAACTCTTTTGAGCGCGACATCATCTCGTTGAGGCTCAGTCGTTTCTGCTCAATAAGCTTATGGTCGAGGTATATCTGGTTATGATAGCAGGTCTCAACATATCGTGCTTGTCCGTAGATGGCGCTGAGATACATGTTGAGCAAGTTGGCCGTGCGGTTTATATAGAAAGTTCCTGTCGGAATTTTATATTTGCCATAGTCTACGGGCTGGTCGGCAGTATATCCCGTGCTGGTTACCACAAACAGCACGTTGCCTTCGCCCACCTTGTTTTCTATGGTGCTAATAATCTGGGCAAGAGTCTTGTCCAGTTTTATATAGGCTATCTCCATGTCAGTCTGCCAGTTGGTGATGTCTTTCACCTTGGCCGACAGCGTGATAGATAGCAAGTCGGTAATATGATCACGGCCCATGCCCATATCGGTGATACAGGCTTCGGCCAGCTTTTCTACGGCGTCGTTATCAGCGTTATACGAGTGGGTGTTATTATAGGTACGCAAAAGATTTTGCGAAGCCGTCGAATAATAGGTACAGGTAGACCATCGGCCGCTCTTCTCGCTAATCCAGAAGGCACCGTCGGCCGCATGTCCGCCAGCCATTATGGCAGCGTCTTTGTCAGCGGCCACGCTGTAAACCAGCGCGTTACCACGTGTGGCTACCTTCAGCTCGTCGCCAATGGTCGATGTTGCCATCATCTTGGGCGAGTCGCCACCATTGCCATCATCTGTGCAGAAGATGGGGCGCAATGTGTCGCGATCCAGCCACTGGCTGCTTACAATATTGTTATAATGTGGAGTGGTGCCTGTGGCTATCGAAGCGATGGCCGAAGCACGATCAACGGGAGAGAAAGGATAGCTTGCCGACTCATATACACGCCCTTGGTTCAGCAACTTCTTAAATCCGTTTTCTGAATATAGAGGCGAGAAATGCTCAATATAGTCGGTGCGAAGCTGGTCGATAGCGATGTTTACCACCAGTCGGGGTGCAGGCTGAATGGTTTGCGCCTGAACCTCGGCAGCAGCTAATGCGGCCAGCAGAATAGAGGGAATATATTGTTTCATTGTTCCTTTCTCACTATATAGTTGATGAATAATGCTCTTACAAGCAAAGACGATGCCAAGATGCACATTCCGTCGGCATAGGTCTGCCAAAATGCGCCGATAAAGAATAAAACGAGGCAAATCGGCCAAATTGTCAGCCATGAGCTACCCTTCTTGTGGCGCAACGCCTTGAGGGTGGGGTAGAGGAAGCCGAGTGCTAACGGGTTCAGCATAAGTATCTGAAAGTTTACCTGTACGGTGGGGTGCTGCGAAAACACCATTGCAAACAGAATGAGGCCCGCCACGCCTGTCAATAGCCACAATGTGCCATCAAGTATCCACGATACACCCTTGCGTTTAGCATCATACAGACATACGGCTAAGATAATAATAGCCAGTATGATAGCGCACCAGCGGGGCGTGATAATCGTAGGTTCGGGGCTTGCTGTTGACGCACTGATAGCCCAAAATTTATCTTTCACCAAGGGGCGCACCACACCATCTTTGCCTTTGAGGGTGGTTTGGTCAAAGTCGCTCTTTAGGTTGAAGGGCAAGAACTGTTGCTGGCGAGCATCGGTGGGTCGGTCGGCGCCCACGCCCAGCAACAGGTCGTTGCCAAAGCGTGCCCAGGGATGCTGTGCGGTGTATTGGTGCACCATCTGTCGATACGTAACCGCACGTGTGGCAGATGGATAGTTTACAGCCTCTTCTACATTATTTATAATAATATCGCGTGCGCGTGTGGTACAGTTGTCGTAAAAAAAGTTGTAGCGATACACCACGTTTTCGGGTCGTGCATTGCGGTCAATGGCTTGTAAGATAGTCAATTTGTCTTCGCGCGACAGGTTTAGCACCTGTTGCACCACGCCACACTGTTCGCGTTCATATTCTGTCTGAAAGCGGCTGTAATCGCAGATCCCCATTTCATAATCGGTCAGTCCGAACACGAACCGAAGCACAAAAAAAGGTTTCTCAAACGAGAATAGTCCATAGTTTACGGCATAGTCGGTGCCCGTCGAATGGTCGGTAATGCGAATGGCGGTGTGCCCATACAGGCTATAGATGTATTGTCTCGGCTGGCACGACAGTAGGCTGATATCCACTGCGTCCATCCGTTCCAGTGCAGCACTGTCGGTTTGGGCTTGTATCTGATGTGTTAACAACAGAAAAAATACGAGGACGATATGTCGTAAATTACTTCTAAAACGTTTCACGATGCAAAAATAACTTTAATTTCCCATTTATCGTGCTATTATTTCGAAAAATTTCAATAATTTTGCAAGCAATTCTTTTTTGATACTCCTTGCGGCTGACAAAAGCGGTGCTGTAGGAGCCAAGATTATTTGAAAGAAACTTATTATAACAATGAGAAAAATCATAACAGCCGCAGTGTTGTCGGCAATGACAGTAACAACTTTCGCGCAGAGCGGAACCAATTCGCCATACAGTCAGTATGGCTTAGGTTTGCTCAGCGACCAGACAAGCGGCTTTAACAGGGGAATGAACGGCCTCGGCTTGGGCTTTCACGAACATAACCAAGTTAACTTTCAGAACCCTGCTTCTTATTCTGCCATCGATTCGTTAAGCTTTATCTTCGACGCTGGCATTTCCGGACAGATAACTAATTTTTCAGAGAATGGCGTGAAGATGAACGCCAATAACGCCAACTTCGAGTATGTGGTGGCCGGCTTCCGTGCTGCTCGTCATCTGGGTGTGGCCTTTGGTGTAGTGCCCTTCACAAACATTGGTTACGATTATTCTAATACAGCCAAAATAGGCTCTTCGTCTGATACTGAAACCACCAGTTATGTCAATACTTATTCGGGCGAAGGTGGTCTGCATCAGGTGTTTGTAGGTGCTGGCTGGCAGCCCATTAAAGGTTTTTCTATTGGTGCCAATATCTCTTATCTCTGGGGTAGCTATACCCGTTCAGTGATAAACAGTTATACAGATGCCTACATCAATACGCTTTCAAAATACTATACCGCCACCGTCAACAACTATAAGCTTGACCTTGGCGCACAATACACTGCACGTTTGTCAAAGAACGACGAGCTCACCCTGGGCCTCTCATACACCCTGGGCCACAAGCTACATGGCAACCCTAAGTGTGAGGTAATATCTACCAATTCGCAGACGGCTGTGTCTGATACCGCCACTTATTCAGTGCGCAACGCTATGGAGCTGCCCACCATGTATGGTGCAGGTTTGATGTGGAACCACCGCAATAAGCTGAAGGTGGGTGTCGATTACACCTTGCAGAAGTGGGCATCAGTGGTGTCGCCCGTATACGATACCTCTGGCGCTACCCCGCAGTATGTGGCTATGAAGAATCAGTTTAACGACCGCCATAAGGTTACCTTCGGTGGCGAGTTCTGCCCGCTCGAAAACAGCCGCAACTTCTTCCAGCGCATCCACTACCGTATGGGTGCCTCATACGCTTCGTCGTATCTGAAGATTAATGGTGTTGATGGCCCCAAAGAGTATAGCGTGAGTGCTGGTTTCGGCATCCCTATCATGAACTCATACAACAATCGTTCTATCTTGAATATCTCTGGCCAGTGGGTATGTCAAGATACAAAAATGTTTATCAAAGAAAATTCATTCCGAATTAATATCGGCCTCACTTTCAACGAGAGATGGTTTGCTAAGTGGAAGGTTGAATAATGATTGTGAAAACGAAACGTAACACATACATACATTCTTCGCTCCAGCACGCTGCTGCTGGGTTGTTATGCTCTTTCTGCTTCTTGCTCGCAGTGTCGTGCCAGGAGCAGAAGGAGCATACTGCTTCTGCTATCCACGACCGCGACTCGGTGGCCATGATGACCAGCTTTGGCGTCAATACCCTGATATCCGACTCGGGTGTAATGAAGTATCGCATCATCACCGAGCGCTGGGAGGTAAACGAAAAGCGCAACCCCTCGCGCTGGATATTTGATAAGGGCTTGTTTCTTGAGCAGTTCGATGAGAAGTTTCATGTGCAGTCGTACATACAGTGCGACACCGCCTACTATTATGACCAAAAGAAGCTGTGGGAGCTGCGTAGCCGTGTGCGTGTGCTCACCAAAGACGGCTTGCGTTTCAGCAGCGAGCAACTGTTTTGGGACGAAAACGCTCACGAGCTTTATTCAAACGTCTTCTCGCGCCTCGTCACCCCCGACCGCACCCTTGAAGGCGCCTATTTCCGCAGCGACGAGCGCATGACACGCTATTATGTGTCTAACAGCAAGGGCTCGTTTGAAAAGAGCGACCTCTCGGGCAGTGGCGACACCATCAAATCGGCCCCCGACACGGTAAAGGCCAAACTTCGTCCGCAGGTGGCACCGTTCCCCCAAAACACAAGATGATATTATTATAAATACAATACTTTGGAAACAGATATACCGCTTATAATAGGCATTTTAATTACCATGGTGCTATCTGCATTCTTTTCAGGAATGGAGATAGCCTTTGTGTCGAGCAACCGCATGCTGGCCGAGATGGATAAAGACCGTAACGGCCTTACCCAGCGCTTAATCACTGTGTTCTACAAACATCCTAACGGCTTCGTTAGCACCATGCTGGTGGGTAACAATATTGTGCTGGTTATCTATGGCATCCTTATTGCTAAATTCTTCGACAGCACCATCTTCCGTGGCATGGATGCTGGCTTCACCGTAACGGCCGACACCTTGCTCTCAACCCTCATTATCTTGTTCACGGGCGAGTTTTTGCCCAAGTCGTTGTTCAAGAATAATGCCAACCGTCTGCTGTCGGTGTTTTCTCCCATCGCTTATTTCTTTTATGTCGTGTTGTGGCCCATCAGCCGCTTCTCTACCTTCTTGTCTAAATGTTTGCTGCGTCTTGTAGGCATACGCATGAATAAGGAGAACGACGACGAAGGCTTCTCAAAGGTCGACCTCGATTATCTCGTGCAGTCGAGCATCGATAATGCCGAAAATGATGATGAGATTGAAGACGAGGTAAAGATTTTTCAAAACGCACTCGACTTTTCCGAAACCAAGGTGCGCGACTGTATGGTGCCCCGCACCGAGATACATGCCGTCGACGTTGACGACTGCACCACTGCACAGCTGATGCAGAAGTTTGTTGAAAGTGGCAACTCAAAGATTATCGTCTATCGTGAAGATATCGACCATATCATAGGCTACATTCATAGTTCTGAGATGTTCCGCAACCCCGACACCTGGAAAGACCACATCAACACCATGCCCTTTGTGCCCGAAACCATGATGGCGCAAAAGCTTATGCACATCTTCCTGCAGCAAAAGAAAAGCTTGGGCGTGGTGGTCGACGAGTTTGGTGGCACCAGTGGCATCGTCTCGCTCGAAGATATCGTTGAAGAGATTTTTGGCGATATTGAAGACGAGCACGACAGTTCAAACTATATTGCCAAGCAGGTGGCCGACAACGAGTATGTGCTCTCGGCACGCCTTGAGATTGACAAGGTGAACGATAAGTTTGACCTCGACCTACCCGAGAGCGACGAGTATATGACCATTGGCGGACTGATTTTGCACGAATATCAAAGCTTCCCCAAGCTCAACGAAGTGGTGAAGATAGGGCACTTCCAGTTCCGAATAATCAAGAATACGATGACCAAAATTGAGCTTGTGAAACTAAAAGTGGGCGAATAACATCACTTTTCAGTAGAAACATGCCCTTGTTTGGTAATAAATTAGTATTTTTGTACGCATTTTATGCGCGCGTTACGCAGCAGCACCTCTGCCATGAGGCTCGCTAAGCAGCTGGCGCTACATCTATTGCGTAAAAAGAAACAAAAAATTAAAAACAAAAATAATAAAAAAGTAATGGCAGCATTAGGAAAAATCAGAAGCAAAGGCGCCATCCTTATCGGTATTATCGGTTTGGGCCTCTTTGCTTTCATTGCCGAAGAAGGCTTCCGCT
>CAKQFW010000064.1 GCA_934230965.1 uncultured Prevotella sp. | reverse complement strand
TCTCAGTGCTCACACCTGTAGGCTTGCTGCCCATCGCTGTGGCTGGCTTCGATGTTAAAGCACTGGTACAGGGTGCTGCCGATATGGAGAAGGCCACTGGCAACAACGTTCCCTTCGACGAGAACCCCGCCGCTATCTACGCTGCTGTGCGCAACGCACTGTATGCACAAATTGGTAAGAAGATTGAGATTATGGTTAACTTCCAGCCCAAACTGCACTTCTTCAGCGAGTGGTGGAAGCAGCTGTATGGCGAGAGCGAAGGCAAAGACGGCAAGGGCATCTTCCCCGCTTCATGCGACTTCACTACCGACCTTCACTCAATGGGCCAGTGGATACAGGAGGGCGAGCGCTCTATCTTCGAAACCGTTATCAGCATTGAAAAGCCTAACGAAACCCTGTTGTTCCCTCACGACGAAGAGAACCTCGACGGTTTGAACTTCTTAGCAGGCAAGCGTGTTGACGACGTTAACAAGATGGCCGAGCTGGGCACACGCCTGGCACACGTTGATGGTGGCGTGCCCAACATCCGCCTGTCGGTTCCCGCTCTGAACGAGTATTACCTCGGACAGCTTATCTACTTCTTCGAGATTGCCTGTGGCATCAGCGGCAACATTCTTGAGGTGAACCCCTTCAACCAGCCGGGTGTAGAGGCTTACAAGAAGAATATGTTTGCCTTGCTCGACAAGCCTGGCTATGAGGCCGAGAGCAAAGCCATTAAAGCACGTCTGGCTGAAGAGAAGTAAAAACTCTTTGCTTTTTTAAGCTAAAAGTGCACGCTATCGTTGAAGGATAACGACAGCATAAGAAAGAACAAAACGTTGTAAAAGAACAGTATGTTTCATATAGCAATAACAGAATGTTTCATACAGCAATAACCGAATATTTAAAGAAGCACAGCTTTGGACGGTTTACCCCCAAAGCCGTGCTTTTTGATATGGATGGGGTATTGTACAATTCAATGCCCAATCATGCCATAGCATGGCAACAAAGCATGCAGCAGTTTGGCATACACATGACGGCGGCCGACTCTTACGCCACAGAAGGCGCACGAGGTGTCGATACCATCGTAAAGTTTGTAAAACAGCAGCAAAACAAAGACATCAGCCTCGACGAAGCACAACGCATGTACGACGTAAAAGCCGACATCTTTCACCATATGCCCGTAGCCCCCATCTTCCCTGGCGTAAAAGAGCTTATGACAAAGATACAGGCCGCTGGCATGCAGATATGTGTGGTGACGGGTAGCGGACAACGCCCCCTGTTGCAGCGATTGGTCGACGACTTTGAAGGCTTTGTTGATGCCCACCACATTGTGTCGGCTTACGATGTTGACCATGGCAAGCCTGCCCCCGACCCCTATCTCATGGGCATGAAGAAAACGGGGTGCCAACATCCTTACGAGGCAATCGTGGTTGAGAACGCACCGCTGGGCGTGGCCGCTGGCGTGGCAGCCCAATGCTTTACCGTAGCAGTGAACAGTGGTCCGCTGCCCGACAGTGCTTTGGCCGAACAAGGCGCCAACATTGTCTTGCCTGATATGCTCACCTTAGCATCAAATTTTGAACAGTTGCTGGAAGAGGCTGGCAAACAATAAAACAATAAGGTAAAAGCCCATATAACAAAAGGCTATAAGGCAAAAAGCTATAAAATAATAAAGAAAAAGGCTATAAAGCAAAAAAGCAATAACAAAAAAGCATGACTTTCATAAACCGAAAGCCATGCTTTTTTGTATATCTTTA
Source organism: uncultured Prevotella sp. (assembly GCA_934230965.1). GTDB lineage: Bacteria > Bacteroidota > Bacteroidia > Bacteroidales > Bacteroidaceae > Prevotella. Next base: position 8,468 of record CAKQFW010000064.1, on the reverse strand, counting down.
CCATTATTCTACCACTACCTTCTTGCCATTAACCACCAGCAAGCCAGCGTTTAGGCCATCAATTGTAGAGTGGCCTGCGGGCACACCCTTGCTAAACACGAGTCGACCTGCCAAATCATATCCGTTTACGACAGTAGGAACAGCAGCAGTAACGCTGATAGCGCCCTTTCCCTTGGCCACAACTTTTACCTGTGCATCGGCCACGACGCCAGCCTGTATGCCAGCAGCATCAATCTCGCGAATTTCGGGGAACTGGTGCCAACCGAATGTCAGTTTATAATCGTCAACACAGCCAGCGGGCACATACAACACGCGGCCCGTATAGTCGTTATCATCGAAGATAGTGTAGATTTCTTCACCATCAAGATAACCTTTCTTTACTGCGGGTGGTGTGGTGGCCAACGAGTAAACAGTAGTGAGCTGAGGGTTACCCTCAAAAGCATAGCCACCAATATTGGTAAGCGTTGCGGGCAAAGTGATTTCGGTCATCTTATCATTCTTATCGAAGCAATAGTTGCCAATGGTAGCAAGGTTCTTGGGAAACTGAAAGTTCTCAAGGCTGTGGCAATTGCGGAAAGACCAGTGACCAATAGAGGTAACATTATCGCTCATGCTCACGGTCTTAAGGTTCTCTGACGAGTCGAAAGCATAATCGCCAATCTTCGTAACCGACTCTGGCAAGGTAACAGAAATCAATCCCTCACACTCAGAAAAAGCGCTTGAACCTACCTCAGTTACAGGCAGAGTCTTATCTATCGACTCGATATAGACACTTGATGCTACCAAGACATCACCTGAATAAGGGGCACTCACAACCATCAAGTAAGTTTGCTTCTTATTCGATTTATACTTTACGCCACGATAAGTTACTGTAACAGCAGCAGCAAACGAGGCCATAGCCACGGTGCAGAAGACGAGCAGCAACGACAAACGTGCTGACCAAGCAAGTAAAAGTTTTCTCATATAAATGTTGGTTAAATTTAAATCAGCATTACGCTGCACGATTTAAATATTTATAATATTATAATAACTCTCTGCCCGCAAAAGTAATAAAATAATTTTACACGAATAACAAAAAGACAGCAAAAATAAAGAAAAAGGCACAAGAAGAAGCCAATTATCCCAAAAATTGCATTACTTTTACATAAATACAACACGGATGCATTACACTACCCCACATCCTACGATACATAAAACGAAAGAGACAGACGATGGATAAACTGATACGATTTATAAAAAACTGGACACTGCCCGTGGCCATTTTCACAGGCAGCGTGCTTTATCTTATTTTTGCCTTTGTGCCCGCCCTTGCTGGTGCGGCCACCTTTTTCAAGCCCATCATGGCATCGTTACTGCCAGTGTTCATGTTTTTCACCCTGTTTGTAGTGTTCTGCAAGGTCGATTTTAACAAATTGCGCCCCGTGCGTTGGCACCTATGGCTCATCCTGTTTCAGATACTTACGGTGCTGGTGCTCACATGGTTAGTGCTCGAGTTTGGGCTTACAGGCAGAAGCCTGGTACTGGCCGAAGCCCTCTTAGTGTGTGTGATAGCCCCTTGCGCCTCGGCAGCTCCTGTGGTAACGCAAAAGTTAGGTGGCGGCCTTGAAGAGATGACCACCTACACCTTTCTTTCCAATTTTGTTACGGCCCTGTTTGTTCCGCTCTGTTTTCCGCTCATCGACAAGGCCGCCGACGTTTCGTTTCTTAGCGCCTTCAGCACCATATTATATCGCGTAGCCACCGTGCTGGTGGCCCCTATGCTGCTGGCATGGCTGGTAAAGCACCTGTTGCCACGCCTACATAAATACATCATTGGCATAAAAGACCTGTCTTATTATTCGTGGGCGCTGTCGCTGCTCATCGTTAGCGGCACCACCATTTGCAACATTGTGCATGCCCACACCACCGTGCTGTTTTTGTGCATTATAGCCGTGATGGGCCTGCTGCTGTGCATCATGCTGTTTGGTACGGGCCGTTTTATAGGCCATTATTTTGGCGCCACTATCAATGCGGGGCAAGGGTTAGGTCAAAAAAATACTGCCTTTGCCATTTGGATAGCCTCGGCCTACCTCAACCCATTGGCAACCGTGGGCCCAGGCTGCTACATCTTATGGCAAAACATTATTAACAGCATAGAGATATGGCTATGCCGACGCGAAGGGAAAGAGTGTTCGGTATAAAAAACTGAAGTTGAGCAAATATTTCCTTTTGTTTGCTCAACAGCAAATAGGTAGATAAAGCACAGGTAGATAAAGCACCAATTGGTAAGATACGAGCAGGTAAGGCACAAGCAAACAAGGTATGCCCCTTTTACACCAAGCCATCAAGCTGAGCTTTCAGCCGCTTTAGGTCATCGCGCACACGCATCAGGCAGTCGAGCACCTCTTTTTGTTTATCGGCACCCTCTCTGTTGGTGTGCAGCATTTTTCTGGCCGATGCTATCTTAAAGCCGCGCACCTTCACCAGGTTATAAATAACCTTCAGCACCTCAATATCTTTTTCGGTATACATACGCACACCGCTGTCAGAGGTTTTGGGCTTGAGCTGCGGAAACTCTTTTTGCCAATAACGCAACGTGCTTTCGGCCACGTCAAGCTGCTGCGCCACCTCTTTTATAGAGAAGTAGGTTTTAAGGTTCTTGTTCATATTTAGTGCCATATTTCTACCTTTTTCGTTAAACAATGATTAATTTATTTGCAAAAATACGCAAAAGAAAGTACCTTTGCAAAACTTTTATAAGGAATTTAAAACTAAAACGATATAAGAATGATGACAGCAAACGAAATCCGCGACTCGTTTAAAAAGTTTTTTGAGTCGAAAGGACACGTCATCGTACCGTCAGCCCCTATGGTTATTAAGGACGACCCTACGTTGATGTTCACCAATGCCGGAATGAATCAGTGGAAAGACATTATCCTCGGTACACGCGACCCCGAGCCACGCCGCCGAGCCGACTCGCAGAAGTGTCTCCGCGTGAGCGGAAAGCACAACGACCTGGAAGAGGTAGGCCACGACACCTACCACCACACCATGTTTGAGATGCTGGGCAACTGGAGTTTTGGCGACTATTTCAAAGAAGGCGCCATCGACTATGCGTGGGAATATCTTGTTGACGTGCTGCACATCAACCCCGCCGACCTGTATGTTACTGTGTTTGAGGGTTCTAAAGAAGAAAACCTGAGCCGCGACGACGAGGCCGCACAATATTGGAGCAAGCACGTGCCTGCCGACCATATCATCAATGGCAACAAGCACGACAACTTCTGGGAGATGGGCGACACAGGCCCCTGCGGACCTTGCACCGAGATACATATCGACTCGCGCTCGGCCGAAGAAAAAGCCAAGGTGCCCGGACGCGAGCTGGTAAACAAAGACGACCCACAGGTTATCGAGATATGGAACATTGTGTTTATGCAGTATGAGCGCAAGGCCGACGGCTCGCTTGTGCCACTGCCTATGCACGTTATTGATACTGGCATGGGCTTTGAGCGTTTGGTGCGCACACTGCAAGGCAAACAGTCAAACTACGACACCGACGTGTTCCAGCCCATCATCAAAGAAGAAGAAAACATCACAGGCCTGAAATATGGCGAGAAGGAAGAAACCGACGTGGCCATGCGTGTTTGCGCCGACCACCTGCGCGCCGTAGCCTTCTCGATAGCCGACGGACAGCTGCCCAGCAATGCCAAGGCCGGATACGTTATACGTCGCATCTTGCGTCGTGCCGTGCGTTATGCTTATACCTTCCTCGGACAGAAAGAGGCCTTCTTGTATAAGCTGCTGCCCATCCTTATTCAGGAGATGGGAGCATCATTCCCCGAGTTGCCCGCACAGCAACAACTTATTAGCCGCGTAATGAAAGAAGAGGAAGACTCGTTCTTGCGCACACTTGAGAAAGGCATAAACCTGCTCAACGGTGCTATGGACGAGCTGAAAGCACATGGCCAAACCGTGCTTGATGGCGCACAGGCTTTCCGCATGTTCGACACCTACGGTTTCCCCCTCGACCTCACCGAACTTATCTGCCGTGAGAACGGTTACACCGTCGACGAGAAACAGTTTGACGCCGAGATGCAGAAGCAGAAAGAGCGCGCACGCAACGCCGCCGCTGTAGAGAATAGCGACTGGGTAGTGCTGCGCGAGGGCGAACAGCAGTTTGTGGGATACGACTACACCGAATATGAGTGCCACATCTTGCGCTACCGCAAGGTAACACAGAAGAAGAACACCTTCTTCGAGCTGGTGCTCGACACCACCCCCTTCTATGGCGAGATGGGCGGACAGGTAGGCGACCAGGGCGTGCTGGTAAGCGAGAACGAAACCATCAACATCATCGACACCAAGCGCGAGAACAACCAGAGCATACACATCGTTAAGGCGCTGCCTAAAGATGTTGAGGCCGACTTTATGGCATGTGTTGACATTGACAAGCGCGAAGCAAGCGCTGCCAACCACACCGCCACACACCTTGTCGACTATGCACTGAAACAAGTGCTGGGCGACCACGTTGAGCAAAAGGGCTCGTATGTATCGGCCGACACGCTGCGCTTCGACTTCTCACACTTCCAAAAAGTTACCGACGAAGAGCTGCGCAAGGTAGAGCAGATAGTAAACGAGATGATACGCGCCGACTATCCCCTGGACGAGCATCGCGACACACCCATGGAAGAGGCCAAGAAGCTGGGAGCCGTAGCCCTCTTTGGCGAGAAATATGGCGACAAGGTGCGCGTGGTGCGCTTCGGTCCCAGCTGCGAGTTCTGCGGCGGTATTCATGCCAAGTCGACAGGCCGTATCGGCATGTTCAAGATTATAAGCGAGAGCAGCGTGGCAGCGGGCATACGCCGTATCGAAGCCAAGACAGGCATCGAGTGCGAACAGCTGCTGTATAACCTTGAAGACAGCATCAAGGCCATAGCCTCGCTCTTCAACAACGCTAAAGACCTGAAAGCCGTCATCACCAAATATATCGACGAGCACGACACCATGCGCAAAGAAATAGAGCGCATGCAGGCCGAAGCCGTAAAACGCGCCAAGGAGCAACTACTGCAGAAGGCACGTCACGAAGACGCACTGACCATTGTTAGCGCTCTGCTGCCCATGTCGGCCGCTTCGGTAAAAGACCTGGCCTTCGGTATTCGCGAAGCCGTAAAAGAAAACCTGCTTTGCGTTATCGGCAGCGTTGATGCCGACAAGCCTGCTCTTACCATCATGCTCAGCGACGACATGGTGAAAGACCACGGCCTGAACGCAGGACAGATGGTGCGCGAAGCTGCCAAACTAATCAAGGGCGGTGGTGGCGGACAGCCTCACTTTGCCACAGCGGGCGGTAAAGACAAAGACGGCCTCTCGGCCGCCGTTGACAAGATTATCGCCATGGCCAAGGCAAAGTAAAAAAGAAGCGCTGCCCCACACTGATATCGACATAATTTCACCCCCAAAAAACTAATGAATAAGAAACGCAAAGACCCAAAACCACATTGAAGGTCTTTGCGTTTTTTGTCCTAAACCGAAAAAGGGTGAAGATAGAGAACAAGTAAGACAAACGAGATATAATAGTAAGACATAAAAAAAAGAAAATCAAAATTAAACAAAGAGAAGAGAGTATGAAAAAACTATTTACCGCTATCTGCCTCGCGCTCATAACAGCTACCGCACTGGCTATACCAGCAAAGAAAGGGCTGTATGCTACGCTGAAGCTCGACAACGGCACCGAGGTAAAAGCACGCCTCTGTGGCGATGAACACATGAAGTTTTACCTCGCCGACGATGGCACACGCTACGTGCGCAACGACAAGGGCACATACAGCGTGGCCAACATGACAGCGCTGCGCACACAGGCTCGCGCACGCCGTGCAAAGATTGCACGTAAACAGGCCGCACGCCGCAAGAGCATGGCCAAGGCTTGGGGCGACACCAAAGGGCCAGGACTCAGCGTTAACGGCTATCACGGCAAGAAGAAAGGCCTCATCATCTTGGTCGACTTTACCGACACCAAGTTTAAAGCCGAAAACAATCAGGCCAAGTTTAACGACATTGCCAACAAAGAAAACTATACAGAAGGCAACTTTGTGGGTAGCGTGCACGACTACTTCCACGACCAGAGCAACGGCCAGTTCGACCTAACCTTCGACGTCATGGGCCCCATCACCATGAAGAAAAACTATGCCTACTATGGCAAAAACGACACATATGGCAACGATATGTATGTGGGCGAAATGGTGGCCGACGCTTGTAACGCCATTAAAGACCAGGTAAACTTTGCCGACTACGACTGGGATGGCGATGGCGAGGTTGACCAGGTGTTTGTTATCTACGCTGGTAAGGGCGAGGCCGACTTCTCTTCAGGTGGCGAAGACTATATCTGGCCACACATGTACTACCTGTCAGAAAGCGATTATGGCAAGACCCTCACCATCGATGGCGTAACCATCGACACATACGCTTGCACCAACGAGATTACACCTGGCGGTAAGCAAGACGGCATGGGCACCATCTGCCACGAGTTTTCACACTGCCTGGGCTTCCCCGACCTCTACGATACCGACTATAGCGGTGGCTACGGCATGGGATACAACTGGGACCTCATGCACGGCGGTAACAGCAATGGCGACTCGTTCTGCCCGCCAGCCTACTCAGGCTACGAAAGATGGGTTGCGGGCTGGAAAGAGCCTGTTGAGCTGACCGAGACTGCCCACATTGAAAACATGAAGCCGCTGGAAGAAGGGGGCGAAACATACATTATATATAATGATGCTAATAAGAACGAGTTCTACTTCATAGACAACCGCCAGCCCACCAAATGGGACAGCGAGCTGCCAGGCAAGGGTCTCCTTGTAACACACGTCAACTATAACAAGAACCAGTGGCTGAATAACGCCGTAAACGACGACCCCAGCCAGCAAAACTGGACCATCATAGCTGCCGACAACAAGTATGGCGACTACGACACTGGCACCGACGCCTACCCCTACCGCAAGAGCGCTACCAATGTTAACGACAGCCTTACAAACAACTCTAAGCCCGCTGCACTGCTGTATAACCGCAACAGTGATGGCACGCTAAACATGAACAAGGCGTTGCTAAACATTGCACAGAACAGCGATGGCACCATGTCGTTCACCTTCCGCAGCGCTGCCGACAACCCCGTGCCCGAGGTAAAACCAGGCAACGTGCTGTTTAAAGAAACCTTTGACAAGTGTTCAGGAAAGGGCGGAAACGCCAACGGCGACACCCCAGCCATATGGTCGGGCAGTGCAGGGGCGGGCGCCTTCAAGCCCGACAACGAGGGCTGGAACTATTATCGTGCCTATGGTGCCTACAAGTGTGCACGCTTTGGCTCGGCGCAAGCCTCGGGCGACGCCACCACACCCTCGTTCTATGCCACTGGCACCGTAAACCTTACCTGCAAGGTGGGCGCATGGGCTGGCACTAACGAAACGCTAACCATCTCTTATGGAGACAACGAGATAAAGAGCCTAAAGGTGCCTGGCGGACAGTGGATTGACATTAACGTCGACTTTGAGGCCACTGGCGACAACACCATCTCCTTTACAGGCATACAGCGCATGTTCCTCGACGAGGTGGAGGTAAAAGCCGTAGCCACAGGCATCAGCAACCTCACCAACACCACCACCCGTAAGGCCAGCGGCCGCATCTACACCATCGATGGCCGCTATGTAGGTACCAGCAAAGCCTCGCTGCCCAGCGGACTGTATATCGTTGATGGAAAGAAGTTTGTAAAATAATTATGACAAGAAAATATTTGTAAAGTAATTACATTGTTTAATAAGCGTCCTCATAACGAGGGCGCTTTTTTTATGGCATACACTCCTCCCCCAAAAGACATAATCATTCAACCCGAAGCCCCTCAAATAGGATAGTCATTTTCTGCATAAATATACAGTATTGAGAGGGGGGGTGAGAAAGGCATCAAATTACGGTGTGAAAGCATTGGTTTTAGGCTGCGAAACCAAGGGTTTCAGGACGTAAAACCAAGGGAATCACAACGTGAAACCCATGGTTTCGCAAACGAGAGGTATCAACTTTGAAAAGTGAAAGCAAGCAGCCTCTTTTTAGTTATAAACTGTAAGTTTTTCAAACAATTTTATGTTAACAGATGTAAAAACACAGTTTTGCATAAATATTCACTTTTGCTTATAATTCTGCATAAATATACAAAAACGGGGTTTTACGGTTTGTTCTGCTCACACCTTTTTATTCTATTTATATAATTATAATATACTCTGGTAGCATCTCCTTGATTGCATATTCTTTGACACGCTATCAGTAAACAAGAAGACAAGAGAAGAGGATATATGTCACATTGTCAGCCAATATGACAACATGGTTGTCAGCCTTTTAGCCGTTGCTATAGGTTGGCACAGCATTTGTATGATAAGAGGCGAACAACGTTCAGAAATGAACATTAACATTAACAGAAAATAAAAATAAAAAAATATACAATTATG
>CAKQFW010000063.1 GCA_934230965.1 uncultured Prevotella sp. | reverse complement strand
AGGGTGCCCCATTATTGTTCTAACAAATATCCATAATGGGTGTTTAGCTCCTCGTAGGCGCTTTCGTGGTTTAGGCGCACGTCGTTGTTTACAGGCAACAGGGTGAGAAGGTGATTAATGCCTTGCATCACCTTGCGACCCGCCTCAAGCACGGGGGCTAATTGATGGGTGAGGGTATCGAAGACGGGGGCGTAATAATAGGCTATCTCTTCGATGATAAAATGGTAGGTAGCAAAGGCTTCGACAATATTCAACGTTCCTTGTTGCATATCGCTGAGCGTCTGCGTGCGCAAGAGGTCGATGTTGGCGGCCTGTTCTTGCGCCTCTTGCAGCGAGCCCACCTGATGAAAATAGCGGTCGATAAAGGCGTGGCGGTCGTTTAGTTGGCGTTTATAGTAACGTTCACACTCTTTTTTTGAGGCCTGGTTTTTGTCTACCTCGACATACTGTTCGGCATGCATGCCCGACACGGCAATGCTCATGCCACCCACCTCCATCACCAGTCGGCGGTCGCGAGCAATGCGCACAACATAGCCTTCAAGTCCGGCCATATCGCCCGACATGATACGAATAAGAGTATGATTTTTAGCGTAATAGAGAAATGGGCGCAGCAAGAAGCGCACACGGTCGGGGTCGACCTCAGCCACGCGCATAAAGGGCTGCATCTGACTGTCGGGTATCACCGCCACCTGTCCTGTGCTACAATTTTTGCACAGGCGGTAGTTAGGAAACCTGTCGTCTAAATAAGATTGAAGAGATTTGGCCTCGCCTTGAAGAAAAATAAGTCCGCTTACCGAAGGCACCATCATTTGCTTTACGCCTCCACCCTTTCGGCTACGCGGCATATAGCGTATGCTTTTATGCACAAAATGGGGCATATGGTCGGCCTTCAGTCGGTCTTCAATGGTCTTTACCTTTCGGTTATGCACGAAGAGGTAACACCACGAGACGTACGGACACAGTTTTATTTCTGAGCCAGACTGTTTTTCTGCCCCAGAAACAGGTGTGCCATTACGAAGCAGCCCACTTTCAGTATGTGTGAAAGTGTCTGCTTTCATTGGCCGTAGAAGAAGAATTCGTACTATCCAGTGTCATAAATTCTCTGCTACTCTATGTCGATTGAAAAGGCGCGCTGCATCTCAGCATTTTCGTTCAGCGTTGAGCGATGCGTATGATGAGCACGACCTTGATGGACTATCGCCGCCTTGGAAGATAGTGCCACACTCGCAACGACCTTTTTCATAAGAGTAAAAATATATAGCCAAGCCTTCATCTCAGGGCATACTGATGGTACAACAAACAAGTAGAAACGTGCTACTGATGGTTGGCGTCAGGTAGCCGTCGAAATGGGTCTTGATCTATGGATGTGGGCTCGCCGCTGGTTGTTAGCGCCTATACCCCACCGTATGTGCAAAGATAGTGTTTTTCTTTCATTCGCCATCAATTTATTTGATTTAATTCTTCTTTTTCAATAAAAAAGCATGAATAGGTCAAGTTGGCTTGCATAATTCAATATTTTTTCCGAATATTGCATCCGATTTCAGAATAACAACTATACAGATATACTATAAAAACGTGATGAACAACGAATATTGCACCCCCACAACGCCATCGGCAGAGGCGCAGCGCCCCCTATCGTTTCGTGTCATTGCCCTCGACCTTGACGGCACGCTGACCAACCGCGATAAAGAGGTTACGCCACGCACCCGCCAAGCGCTGGCCGATGCACAACGCCGTGGTGCAACTATTATTTTGGCTTCAGGCCGTCCCACCTATGGCATTATGCCTGTGGCCCAATGTCTTGACCTTGAGCACACAGGAGGCTACATACTGGCCTATAATGGCGGAAAGATAGTAGACTGCCGAACGCAGGAGGTGCTGTATGAGCGCCACCTGCCCAACGAGGTTATACCCCTTATCTACCAGTATGCGGTGCGCACAGGTCATGCTCTTTTAGGCTATGTGGGTAACGAGATTATAACAGAGAAGCCACACGACGAATATGTGGGCGAAGAAAGCCGTATCAATAAAATGGCGATACGAAAGGTAGACAACCTGCTGGAACATCTTGAGCCCCACCCCACCAAACTGTTGATGACGGGGCATCCGGCCGAGATGGAGAAGGCCGAGCAAGAACTGTCGCAACTGTTGGCCGACCGCATGGACGTTTACCGTTCGGCACCATTCTTTATCGAGCTGGTGCCCAAGGGCATTGACAAGGCCCAATCGTTGCGCCGACTGTTAGGACACATCAACCTAACCCCTGCCGACATGATTGCCTTTGGCGATGGCTATAACGACCTGTCAATGCTGCACCTTGCTGGCATGGGCGTGGCAATGGCCAACGCTGCCCCCGAGGTGCGTGCCGATGCCGACGCCGTTACCCTTTCAAACGACGCTGACGGTGTGGCCGTGGCCCTTAAAAAGTATCTTTAATATCCCAGTCGGCAAAGTTACATTCAGCCTCAACCTTGCGTTCTATCTCATCGGGCAAGGCTGGGAAGAAGTCGAGCCCCGTGATGCGTTCCACCTCATCTACCGTATTGGCATAGTCGCCTTTGGGTCGGTTTCCGTCCATATTTTTATATATGAAACCGATGGCTCGAGGCGCTTTGCCCATGCGTAGCACCACTTTAAAGAAGGCATCGGGAACAGGTATGCGGTGCTGACCTATGGTGCGCTGCCGTTTGCTCTTATAAAAGATGGGGCCGCACACAATATACACGCCATTATATTGTTTAGCCCATTTTCGGCAAGCCTGTTCCATCTCGTTCCAGTCGCCACGGTTTAGGTTTGGCGCCTGTGGGCAGATATTCGTAAAAAGGAACGACTGGCGCATAGCTTCGGCGCTCCATTTATTGTCGCCAGCAGGACACATGTGTCCGCGGTCGTAGCCCGACTGTCGATAGTCGGCCGTTTCAACACGAGGCTCAGGCACCTCGTCGTCAGAGATAAAAGGATAATCGTTACGCTTCACGTTGCCCTTCAAGCGGTTAGGGGTAAGATGCCATGCCACCCAGTTGGGTTGCAGCGTAGTGGTGTTATACGACACGGTATAACCTTCGCGATAGAGCAGCACTTCGCCACTTTTTGGGCGCGCTGCAGGCATCTCAAGTGCTTTTGCTGTTTGAGCTGCCGAGGCTTCTACATTAACCTCATTGTCGGCACCAGCATTGTTTTCGGCTCCAGCCTCAACCAGCGTCTTTGCCACGGCATAGGCTTGCTGGCGGTTCACGCCGTTGCAAGCCACACATAGCAGGGCGCTCAGCACCCATATACATTGTTTAATTGTTGTTTTCATTGTCATCATGGGTTTCTGCGCTTCCATCTTCTTCGTCTTCATTCTCGTCTTCTTCCTTATCCTCTACCATTTCCTCCTTATCATCGGCAGCAGATGCTACGGGCTGTGCCGCACGACCAGCTTCGGCCGCCTGTAACAGCGTGTAGCCATCAGGCATGTAGCGGCCCGCCATATACAGCGATACCGCCATCGACACCAAGGCTGCAGCAATGGCAGCCACCATAAGGGCTATTTGCAGCACCACGGCCGTGACCCACGACTGATGGCACAGCAGCAATGTCCACAGCACCCAAGGGGTAGACGCTACCACCGACAACGACATGCGCGACACGCCATGCAGCACGGTGCGCTCCATAGCACGTTTGCGAAAGTAGAACAGCGCATCGGTAGGCGTAGCGCCATTGGCCAGCAGATAGTGGTATAGGTGTGCATGATGTTGCAACCCCATATTATAAAAGGTAAGGGCTCGGGCGTTTACCTCCATAATGCCACCACACAGCAGGGCCACCAGGGGCAACAGGCGTGTGCTGACATCGGCCGCTACCGACCCCATCACGATAAACACCTCGTAGAGCGTGAACAGCACCACCGACACCGCCGTGCCCACCAGCACGGGCATGAGGTGCACCCCCATGGCGAGCTTAGCGCGACGTGTAACCACGATGGCCGACATGATGATAAACAGCAACGATGCCAACACGTCGGCCCACACAGCGGCAGCCACAGCCGTGCCCACCAGCAAGAGGCACACCACAGCATATTTTAACAGCATGCCTATAAAGGCGGCCGTAGCCTTTTTCATGAGGCGCATGCCATACAGCTGTATGATGAAGAAGGGCACCAGGGCGGGCAGTAAGGCCAGCACCATTTGTACAAAAGACAATTGTATATTTGCCATATCTCTTTTTTTTCGTTTTCTTGTTTATGTAAAGGGTATCATTGCTTATGTAAGTGATACCAGATGATGGGCCACACCCACCAAGACAGGGTCGGACGTAGCCACCAGCACCGTATGACCCAAAGCAGCATACTGGCTAAGAAGACGCGTTACCACGTGCGACAGCGCATCGTCGAGACCGCCCGTAGGGTCGTCGGCCACCAACAGCGAGCGGTGGGCGCCCAGAGCGAAGCTGAGCAAGATGCGTCGCTGCTCGGATGCAGAAAGCAGGTAGAGGGGCGAGGACCAAAGCGCATCGTCGAGTTGCAGTGCTGGCCATAGCTGTTGCACATCGTCTTTGCGCAACGTTTGGTGCGACCGCTTGCTGCAGTCGGCATACAACTGCAGCAGTTCGTTGGCCGTTAGCTGTCCTGGCGCTTGCAACGTTTGCGGCACATAGGCCATGCGCGAGCGAAAGAAGACAGCCGTAGCAGGTTGTAGCAGTTCGCCATCAACCGACACATACCCTTTCGCCAGTGGGCGCAGCCCCATCAGCGTTTCAATAAGGGCCGTCTTTCCGCAGCCCTTGGGCCCACAAATGGCCGTTAGAGTGCTGTCGGGCGCCGCCATAGAGAAGTTGGGCACCCTGGTATGAGCGTCCTTCGCCCATGTAGCATTTCTTATTTCTAACATTGCTCTTGTTTTCAGTTTTTATTTGAAGAACAGCCGTTTTTATTTGAAGAACAACTGTTTGGCATCCAGCAGTTTTCCTTCTGCATTATACACATCGAGCGAGAGGTCGCCACCATTATGATCAAAATATTGCACGTTAATGGTGTGATAGCCTTTGCGTAACGCCACCTGTGCCGACCGTTGTATGGTTGAATGTTCGCCATCGTTGTCAACGGCCACCTGTCCATCGATACTAAGCAAGCTACCATCGTCAGAGGTAAGCACAAAGCCGTAAGCGCCATCGGTAGGCACATAGATAAAGCCTGTGATAACGAGGCCGATATTACCTTTCACCTCTTTAGGTATGGCCACGCCTTGGGTATGATAGTTGCCCTTAAGCGGAGCCGTTGTGATGCCAGCGCACGAGGGGCCTGTATAGTCGTACCACGTAGCGTTAAGGCCTTGCACAGGTTTTTGGGGACCACCCGTAGCCTCGCGATAGGTGGCGGGAGCAAAGGAGGCATGTATCGCGTCGCCTTTGTTACCATCCTTACCAAAGGCGCGGAAGCAGAAGTTGGTGGGTTGAGTTACCGTAAGGGGTTGAGTATAGAGCCGTGACTTGCTATCGGGCACCGTGCCATCAGTGGTATAGCGTATCTCTACCGAGGGGTCGGCACACGTTACACGAGCTTGCCCCTTGCCAAAATAAATGTTTTGCTGATACAGCCCCTTTAGACCAGGCAACCGATAACGCACGCCCATAGCTTCGAGGCGCTGATAATGAGCCGTAAGGCGCTTACTAAAGTCGGCATACTGTCGTTTGTCGGCAGGCACCCATGCAGCCTCAGCTTGCGCTATCATGCGTGGCAGAGCCATATAAGTAAGTCGATTGAACGACGGTATATGTTCACTCCACAGGTTGCCTTGCAGTCCTAACACATGCTGTCGGTCGGCAGAGGTCATCGCAGTGGGCACATCGAAGCAGAGAATTTTCTCTACATCGATATCGTTCTCAACATAATCATAATAAAAATGTGTGGTGGGGCAGCACACCACATCGTTACCAGCACGCGCTGCTTTTACAGCAGCATCGGCATTACCACCACGCCACCACATTACTGTGGCCGATGGCATATGTCCGCCATCCAGCATCTCGTCCCACCCTATCATACGTTTGCCGTGGGCGGTAAAAAACGCCTGCATATTATTTGTGAACCAAGCTTGCAAGGCATGCCCATCGGCCAAGTGGTTACTTTTCATGCGAGCCTGACAGCGAGGACATTGTTTCCAGAACACCATATCTACCTCGTCGCCACCTATGTGTACGTATGGCGAGGGGAAGAGGTTGAACAGTTCGGTCCACACGTCGCGGCAAAACTGCAACACGCGGTCGTTGCCCAAACAAAGGGGCGACGAGAAGTCGGCCCACTGGTTATTGGCGCCACAGCCCAACCACGGATAACAGGCAATAGCGCTGAGCGAGTGGCCCGGCATATCTATTTCGGGTATCACCTCAATGCCTCGCGCCTGAGCATAAGCCACAATGTCTTTCACCTCGTCTTGCGTATAAAAGCCACCATACAGCGTGTCGCCCTTTTGGGTGATGCGTAGGCTGTGAGCCTCAAGTTGCAGGTCATCGTTATGCGTCATGGTGGCGGTCTTTTGGCACCAGCGGTCTTGGTTGTTCAGCGTGCGCCATGCCCCTTGCTCGGTGAGCAGCGGATAGGCTTTTATCTCTATACGCCACCCTTGGTCGTCGGTCAGGTGCCAGTGCATCTTGTTCAGTTTATACAGCGCCATGAGGTCGAGGGTTTGCTTCAGCTCATTGGGGGTGAAGAAGTGCCGCGAACTGTCTATCATCAAGCCACGCCAGCCATAATGTGGCACGTCGGACACTGTTACTTGTGGCACAGCGGCGGGTGTCTGGGGGCGGGCGGGCAGCAGTTGGCGTAGGGTGGCAACACCGTTTACTAAACCAGCCACACGTGGGGCTGATATCTTGATGCCTTTGCTCTCGGTTTGCAACAGATAGCGTTCGGCCAGGGCGGCAGTGTCGGTCGTTGTAGCAGAAACCTTAAAAGCATTTTCTTCTTCAAGGGCGAGGCGTATGAAGCCTTGGCCAAAGGTGGCCACCCGAGCATCGATGCCATACTGTGCCAAGATAGAAGAGAGATAATGCCCCAGAGGTTTCAGCGAGGGATGGGTTACGCGAATGGTGAAATGACGAGGCAACGTTACCTCGCCCTCACCCCACTCTACCTGTTGGGGTTGTGGTATGAGGGGCACCGTAACGGTGGCGCTGAGGGCCATGCCGTTTAAGAAAAGTATTGCACCAAGGATGAAACGCTTCATAGGCTGTTTGTGTGTCTTTGTTTTGTTTATCATCTCACACTGCGAGATGTTAATGTGCAAACTTACAAAAAATAAATGATTTTTAAAGATAATATGGCTTGAAATGTTTTATTTTTATACCACGACCCTATTTCGTATGCGTATGGCGGTTCTTGCTTAGGCTGGCGTCGAAGCCGAGCGATGGGCCGTTTAAAGTAAGGTAACACGCTTTGCCGAGTGAAGATAAACGCGCTTTACCTTGCGTTTTACGTGGCAAATTGAATTATTTTAGTTAATTTTGTAGGGTTATTTCACAATAAGCCCAAGAAACAGATATGATAACAGTTGATGGACTGACCGTCGAGTTTGGCGGCACCACCTTATTTAAAGACATTTCTTTTCAGATAAACGAGAAAGACCGTATAGCCCTGATGGGCAAAAATGGCGCAGGCAAGAGCACCCTGCTAAAGATTATTGCTGGCGTGCGCACAGCCACGCGTGGCACCGTGTCGGCCCCTAAAGATTGCGTTGTGGCCTACCTGCCACAGCACTTGATGACCGAAGACGGGCGCACGGTGTTTGAAGAAACCTGTCAGGCCTTTGCCCATCTGCATGAGATACAGGCCGAGATTGAGCGCATTAACAACGAGCTTACCATTCGCACCGACTATGAGAGCGACGAGTATATGCAGCTCATTGAAAAGGTGTCTACCCTATCAGAGAAGTTTTATGCCATAGACATGACCCACTTTGAAGAAGATGTAGAGAAGACACTGCTGGGTCTTGGCTTTGAGCGCTCTGACTTTAACCGCCCCACGAGCGAGTTTTCAGGAGGCTGGCGCATGCGCATCGAGCTGGCAAAGCTGCTGCTGAAGTCGCCCGACGTGCTGCTGCTCGACGAGCCCACCAACCACCTCGACATCGAGTCGATAGGTTGGCTTGAAGATTTTATATGCAATAGTTCAAAGGCCGTAGTAGTTATCAGCCACGACCGCAAGTTTGTGGACAACATCACCACACGCACCATCGAGGTTACCATGGGGCGCATATACGACTACAAAGCCACATACAGCCACTATCTCGAGCTACGCAAAGAGCGTCGCGAACAGCAGATGAAGCAGTATGAAGAGCAGCAAAAGATGATAGCCGAAACCAAAGACTTTATTGAACGTTTTAAAGGCACCTATTCGAAAACCTTTCAGGTGCAGAGCCGTGTAAAGATGCTGGAGAAGCTGGAGCTGATAGAGGTAGACGAAGAAGACACCAGCCACCTGCGCCTCAGGTTTCCGCCCAGCCCACGTAGCGGCGCCTACCCCGTGCAGATGAGCGATGTGTCGATGAGATTTGACGACAAGACGATATTTAGCGGTGTGAACCTGACCGTTGAGCGAGGCGACAAGATAGCCTTTGTGGGTAGAAATGGCGAGGGCAAGTCGACACTGGTAAAGTGTATTATGGGCCAGCTGCAAAACGAGGGCAAGCTTGAGTTGGGGCACAACGTGCAGATAGGCTACTTTGCCCAAAACCAGGCATCGCTGCTTGATGGCGAACTTACCGTGTTTCAAACCATTGACGATGTAGCTAAAGGCGAGGTGCGCAACAAGATACGCGACCTGCTGGGAGCCTTTATGTTTGGCGGCGAAGAGTCGACAAAGAAGGTGAAGGTGCTCTCGGGTGGCGAGCGCACACGTCTGGCCATACTAAAGCTGCTGTTAGAGCCCGTTAACCTACTTATTCTTGACGAGCCCACTAACCACCTCGACCTCAAAACAAAGGATGTGCTGAAACAAGCCTTGCAACACTTTGATGGCACCCTTATCGTGGTAAGCCACGACCGCGACTTTCTTGACGGCCTTGTTAGCAAGGTATATGAATTTGGTCATGGCCGCGTGCGCGAACACCTGTGCGGCATATACGAATTCTTGGAAGAGAAGAAGATGGAAAGTCTGCAGGAATTAGAAAAGAAATAAACCATCATAAATTGCGAATATACATAACCGTGGGCAATGAAACGAAGAACAGGAGCCTACGGTTATGTACATTTTCTACCTTGTATCAAAAAAAAGAAAAGCACTCTATTTCTTTTTTGCCCAAGTGTTGGCTATAATAACACATATTGCCAAGACCACGAAGAATACGGCTGAAAGGACCTTTCCATAACTATCACCAAAATATGACAGCGCTAGAAGATACACTGAGGTGAATAAACAAACAATCATCATAACAATACGCAGACGCACTATATTTACCTTCTCTCGCTCTTCTTCACTGGCTGTGTTATAGCCTGCAATAAGTTTGTCGCCTTTACCCAGCAACATCACAATGCCCAAAATGATGAAAGGGATAGCGCTACAAACGCCAACAATCAGTCTTATATCCATATTGTTTATTTTTATTGATAAATATTCGTGTACCTATATTTATACTTGCAACCATAGCCGCATTCGGCTGTAAAGATAGTTATTATTATTGAAACAACAATTGTTTTCGTTAATGTTTATACGAATTTTTACAACCATAGCCAATGATGATATTCAGCACAGACAGTGTTGCCTCTCAGTACTTGCACCAAGTACTGCAGTAATCTCAAGCAAGTACTACAGTAATCTCGGCCAAGTACTGCAGTAATCTCGGCCAAGTACTGACACGATACGATATTAATTGTAAGACAAGAACATTGATATCATACCGAATACTTGGCCAGACCCCTACACAAACACCTGGTTATTGATGCAATAATGTAGACATTGTAAATGATGTGAGCAGCAGATATGCCATTATTTTACAATTTTTGCTATCCAAGCAAACAATTCGTTGTATGTTCACTTTTTAGTTTTTTAAGCCAATAGCCACCCCGTATTTAACACTTTTACACATTAAAACGATATAGATATCATTCATGCTAACAGAAAGTTTGTTAATAATGTGTTTAAACATTTTTATATAATCTCATCGCTGTCTCAGCTTTTTATATTTTAAAAAAATCTGTATCTTTCCTCTATAAAACAAAAATGAATATCTCCGCAAAAGGTAACTAAACATCAGTATAATTAAAATGAGGCGC
>CAKQFW010000062.1 GCA_934230965.1 uncultured Prevotella sp. | reverse complement strand
ACAAACTTAACATAAGCATATAAGAGAATAATGTTGTTATTGTTGTCGAGTTGTCAAGGTTGTTGTCGAGTTGTCAAGGTTGTTGTTGAGTTGTCAAGGTTGTCGAGTTGTAAAGCCGTTCAGTGGATAGTTTTCCCCCGAAAACCTCATACAGTTTTCCCCTCCCCAAAACTGCATAAATATACAGTTTTGAAATCGCGTTCTAAAACCCATCGAATTACGATCTGAAAGCCTTGTTTTCAGGTTGTGAAACCAAGGGTTTCAGAGGCTGAACTCAAGGGTTTCACAGCCTGAAACCAAGGGTTTCTCATCTCAGGGGTATCACTTTTGAAAAGTGAAAGCAAACACTGTGAAATACTTACAAACCGTAACTTATTTCACAAATGTTTTATTAAAATATGTAAACGCGCGTCACTGCATATTTATTCAATATCTTCTTGAAAATGAATAATTATACAAAAACGTGTATAAATATGCAATTGTGTCTTCGCACTAACTTCTTGCTTTAGTAAGTCAAGAAGTGAGACATGGCAACATCGATTGACTTTCTTACGTTCAAATATCATATTATAGTGCTTTTTTTGATATTAGTATTACATTTTACACCGCAAAAACAATATCGTAAAAGTGTGGTTGTATGCCATAAAGTCCCTCATAAAAGTGTAGTGATATGCCAAAAAGTGGCTCATAAAAGTGTAGTGATATGCCAAAAAGTGGCTCATAAAAGTGTGGCGGTGTGCCAAAAAGTGCCTCATAAAAATGTGAATTGTTTTGCTATCTCGCTATTTTTCAGTATATTTGCGGCAAATACATAATGGCCTATGGAAAGATTTATTATGCAAGACCTAATTGCTTGGAAAAATAGAGCAGATAGAAAACCTTTGATATTGCTCGGAGCAAGACAGGTGGGAAAGACTTATATACTGAAAGAGTTTGGGCGTCGTGAGTTTGAAAACGTCGCTTACATCAACTGCGACAATAATGCAATGGTAAAAGAATTGTTCGTGGCCGACTATAACATAGAGCGAATTCTGTTTACCATAGGAGCCATTACGGGCGTAAACATTCAAGCAGGCAAGACCCTTATTGTGATGGATGAAATTCAAGAATTGCCGAGAGGGCTAAACGCTTTGAAATATTTTTGCGAAGATGCGCCCGAATATCATGTGGCCGTGGCTGGCTCGTTGCTAGGCTTAACCCTTCATCAAGGCGAGTCGTATCCTGTGGGTAAGGTTAATACGTTAGAACTCTTTCCCATGACCTTTGAAGAGTTTCTTTGGGCCCGAGGCTTCGAACCTCGCATGAAATTATTGCAAGCGGGCATGTGGGATGTGGTAAAATCGATGAAGACAATCTTTACACAGCACTTGCGTGAATATTATTTAGTGGGCGGCATGCCCGTGGCCGTGAAGAAATATATTGAAACCAATGATGCCAATGCGGTGAGAGAAGTGCAAAAAGAAATAATTAATGCATACGAAAAAGATATCTCAAAGCATGCTCCTACTGAGCAAGTGGTAAGAATTAACCAAGTGTGGAACTCAATACCCTCACAGCTTGCCAAGGAAAACAAAAAGTTTATTTATGCTGTGGTGAAGCCAGGCGCCAGAGCTAAAGATTATGAGATGGCCATTCAGTGGCTTATTGATGCTGGATTGGTGTATAAGATAAGTAGGGTGAAGATGTTAGGACTTCCGCTTAAGATACATGAAGATATCAGCGCGTTTAAGTTGTTTATCTTAGATTGTGGCTTGCTGGGTGCGATGAGCAAAACACCGCCGGCCTTACTCTTGCTGCCCAATAACGACAACACGGGTAAAGGCGACTTTACCGAGAACTTTGTATGCAGCCAAATAGAAACGTTGCGCGATATACCTATTTATTATTATAGCAAGGAGAATAGCCAGTTAGAGCTCGACTTCGTTTTGCAGATAGATACGCACGTAGTGCCTGTTGAGGTAAAGGCAGAAGAAAATCTTCAAGCTAAATCGTTGAAGACGACGCTCGCCAATCATCCTGGTATGCAAGCACTTCGCTTCTCTATGAACGATTATCGTAAGCAAGATAACATTACAAATGTGCCTTTATATGGCGTAAGAAGCTTCTTGAGAGAGAGGGTAAACAGTTAGTCTTTTGAATGTTCTCCTAACAAAATGTAGCGCTGCGTAGTGTTTATTTAGAAAATTATTACTAACTTTGGCTCATAAATAACAAACTATTCGTTATGGAAGACCAAATAAAACAAATAGGACAGCGCCTGAAAGGGCTGCGCGAGGTGCTTGACATTCCCGCCGAAGAGGTGGCCCAGCTGTGTGGCGTATCGCTTGAACATTATATGAAAATGGAGGAGGGCGAGGCCGACCCATCGGTGTATCGCCTCTCAAAAATATCAAAACGTTATGGCATTGCCCTTGATGTGTTGCTCTTCGGCGAAGAGCCGCGCATGAAAGGCTATTTTCTTACACGTCGCGATCAGGGACTGAGCGTAGAACGTAGAAAAGACTATAAATATCAAAGTCTTGCCAGTGGCTTTCAAGGTCGAGAGGTAGACCCCTTCTTGGTGACCGTCGACCCGCTGCCAGGCGATGCCAATCACAACAAAAACTCGCATGCCGGACAAGAGTTCGACTTCGTGCTTGAGGGCGAACTCGAGATTACCATTGGCGCCAAGGTGATGACATTGCGCCAGGGCGACAGCATTTATTTTGATGCCTCGCAGCAGCACTGCATGCGCGCCGTGGGCAGCGTGCCCGCCAAATTTGTGTGTATCGTGATTTGATATAAACCGTGAAGATAAGGAGAGAAGAGAGATGATAGAACGTTTTCTTACGCAGACGCATTTTACATCAGAGCAAGACTTTAGAGAGCATCTGCATTTTAATATACCCGAGAATTTCAACTTTGCCTACGACGTGATGGACGTGTGGGCCGAAGAGCAACCTAACAAGGTGGCGCTGATATGGACCAACGACGAGGGCGAGGAAAAGATTTTTACCTTTGCCGACCTGAAACGTGAGAGCGACCAAACGGCTTCTTACTTTGCCTCGTTGGGTATAGGTCATGGCGACATGGTGATGATTATCTTGAAGCGCCGCTACGAGTGGTGGCTTACCATGTTGGCTCTGCATAAGCTGGGCGCCATTGCCATTCCGGCCACTCACATGCTTACCAAGCACGACATTATATACCGCAACAACCGCGCCAGCGTGCGCGCCATTGTATGTGTGGGCGAGCAGTATGTGCTGACGCAGGTGAGCGAGGCCATGAGCGAGAGCCCCACGGTGAAGACGCTCATCTCTGTGGGCCCCGACGTGCCCGAAGGTTTTCACGATTGGCATAACGAGTGGATGAAGGCGCCCGCCTTTAAACGCCCCCACCATGTAAACACCAACGACGACACCATGCTGATGTACTTTACCAGTGGCACCAGCGGCGAGCCTAAGATGGTGGCTCACGACTTTCTGTATGCCTTGGGCCACATGGTAACAGGCGCCTTCTGGCACAACCTGAGCGAAGACAGCATACATCTTACCGTGGCCGACACGGGATGGGGCAAGGCTGTATGGGGCAAGTTCTACGGACAGTGGTTTGCGGGTGCCGCCGTGTTTGTGTTCGACCACGAGAAGTTTACGGCCGAGAAGATATTGCGCAAGATAGAGCAATACCACATCACCTCGTTCTGTGCTCCGCCCACGGTGTATCGCTTCATGATACGCGAAGACTTTTCACAATACAACCTCTCGTCGTTGCGCTACTGCTGCACAGCGGGCGAGGCGCTGAACGCTGCCGTATATGATAAGTTTTACGAGCTTACGGGCATACGCCTGATGGAGGGATTCGGCCAAACCGAAACCTGTATGACGCTGGGCACCATGCCTTGGATGACGCCTAAACCCGGCTCAATGGGCAAGCCCAATCCGCAATATAACATCGACCTGTTGCGCCCTGATGGCACCTCGTGCGAGGATGGCGAGAAAGGACAGATCGTGGTGCGCGTGGGCGACGTGAAGCCTCTCGGACTGTTTAAAGGCTACTATCGCGACGACCTGCTCACACGCAAGGCTTGGCACGATGGCATCTATTATACGGGCGACATGGCTTGGCGCGATGAAGATGGCTACTACTGGTTTGTGGGTCGTATCGACGATGTGATAAAGAGTAGCGGCTACCGCATTGGCCCGTTTGAGGTAGAGAGCGCTCTGATGACGCATCCCGCCGTGGTAGAATGTGCTATCACAGGTGTGCCCGACGAAATTCGCGGCATGGTGGTAAAGGCTACCGTGGTGCTGGGCAAGGAGTGGAAAGACAAGGCTGGCGACGCGCTGGTAAAGGAACTGCAAGACCACGTGAAGCACGAAACGGCTCCATATAAATATCCGCGCATCATCGAGTTTGTAGATGAACTGCCAAAGACCATCAGCGGAAAGATTAGACGCGTGGAGATTAGGGAGAAGGATAAAAGAAGTTGACGAGTTCTTGCTAAGGCAAGCGGCAAAGCCGAGCGGACGAGTTGACAAGTTGACAAGTTGACAAGGAGATTTCCATCGCAAATAAGGATACTTGTGTCAGGAATATTGTAGACTCTTAAGTATTTTAGATAAAACAAAACATCATATTGAAGCGAATTGTAATAAAGGTGGGCAGCAATGTGCTGACCCGCGACGACGGAAAACTGAATGTTACACGCATGTCGGCCATTGTCGACCAGGTGGTGTGGCTGCGCCGACACGGTTATGAGGTAATACTGGTGTCGTCGGGAGCCGTGGCGGCTGGTCGTGCCGAGCTGTCGGTGGCCCATAAACTCGACAGCGTTGAGCAGCGACAGCTCTTCTCGGCCATTGGTCAGGTAAAGCTCACGGGCCTCTATTACGACCTCTTTCGCGAGTATGGCATCCGCATTGGTCAGGTGCTCACCATGAAAGAAAACTTCGCCTCGCGACGCGAATACCTCAACCAGCGTGCTTGCATGGGGGTGATGCTCGACAATGGTGTCATACCAATCGTAAACGAGAACGACACGGTGAGCGTTACCGAACTGATGTTTACTGATAACGACGAGCTCTCGGGCCTTATCGCCACCATGATGGGGGCGCAGCAGCTCATCATTCTGAGCAATATCGATGGTATCTATACAGGCAGCCCTGCCGACCCACAATCGAAGCTTATCACCCAGGTGGCGCCTGGACGCGACCTGAGCGAATATATACAACAAGAGAAAAGCGGACTGGGACGCGGCGGCATGACCACCAAGTGTAGCATAGCACGTAAGGTGGCCGACGAAGGCATTGAGGTTATCATTGCCAATGGCCAGCGCGACAACATCTTGCGCTTGCTGGTAGAGCAGCCCAGCCACACGCCCCACACCACCTTTGTGGCCAATGCTCAGGCGGCATCGGGCGTGAAGAAGTGGATTGCCCATAGCGCGAGCTTTGCCAAGGGCATTGTGCGGGTGAACGCCAAGGCTGCCGAGGCGCTGAAGGGTAGCCGAGCCGTAAGCCTATTGATGGTGGGCGTTACTGCTGTTGAAGGCGACTTTGAAGAGGGCGATATCATAAACATCATTGCACCCGATGGACAAAAGATAGGCTTGGGACGTAGCACCTACAGTAGCACTGAGGCCAAAGCTCTGTTGGGCAAGCACGACGTGAAGCCCATTGTGCATTACGATTATTTGATAGTTAATGAGTAGACAAGTTCTTGCTTAGGCAAGCGGCAAAGCCGAGCGGACAAGTAGACGAGCTACTGAAATTTAACAAGATGGATGCAGAAAACATAAAGATATTTGAACAGGTGAAGGTGGCCAGCACAGTGCTTGCCACCCTCGACGACGACACAAAGAACAAGGTGCTACTGGCGGTGGCCGATGCCATTGCCGACAATGCAAGCGCCTTGCTCGATGCTAACGCCAATGATCTGCAGCGTATGGATAAATCAAACCCGCTGTACGACCGACTGCTGCTCACGCCTCAACGCCTTGAGGGCATTGCTGCCGACATGCGTCATGTGGCTTCGCTGCCTTCGCCGCTGGGCCATACGCTGTGCCAGCGCACGTTGCCCAATGGTCTTCGCTTGCGCAAGCTGAGTGTGCCGTTTGGCGTGATAGGCATCATCTACGAGGCACGTCCCAACGTTAGCTTCGACGTGTTCTCGCTCTGCTTTAAGAGCGGAAACGCTTGTGTGCTGAAGGGCGGAAAAGATGCCGATAGCAGCAATCGTGCCATTATCGACGTTATTCATAAGGTGCTGCGTCAGCAAGGCATCAGCACCGATGTGGTGCGCCTGTTGCCCGCCACCCACGAGGCTACGGCCGATATGCTGAACGCGGTGGGATACGTAGACCTCTGCATACCGCGTGGCGGCAAAAAACTCATCAACTTTGTGCGCGATACGGCTCGTGTGCCTGTCATTGAGACGGGCGCTGGCGTGGTGCACGCCTATTTTGAGAAGGAGGCCGACCTTGACATGGGTCGCCGCATCATCACCAATGCCAAGACGCGCCGCGTGAGTGTGTGCAACGCCCTCGACACGCTCATCATTCATAGCAGTAGGCTTGCCGACTTGCCCGCCCTCGTTGCCGACATGGCCGAGAAGCAGGTTGAGATATT
Organism: uncultured Prevotella sp.; assembly: GCA_934230965.1. GTDB lineage: Bacteria > Bacteroidota > Bacteroidia > Bacteroidales > Bacteroidaceae > Prevotella. The sequence continues at coordinate 3,855 of CAKQFW010000062.1, read as the reverse complement.
GGCCGACAGTAGGGCAGCCGCAGCCTTGAAAGGTTATCCTTATATAAAGGAGGTGAAGGCCGAAGAAGAGGATGGCGTGTTTAGCACCGAGTTTATGGATTATAAGATGGGTATTAAGACAGTCGACTCGCTCGATGAGGCTTTGGCTCACATCGCACGTTTCGGCTCCGGACATAGCGAGTGCATCATCACCGCCGATGCCGCAGCCGCTCATCGCTTCCAGCAGATGGCCGACGCGGCTTGCATCTATTGGAACGCTCCCACCAGCTTCACCGATGGCGCCCAGTTTGGCCTCGGTGCCGAGATAGGTATCAGCACACAAAAGCTTGGCCCCCGCGGCCCTATGGGGCTCGAAGAAATTACTACGTATAAGTGGCTGATTGAGGGTGAAGGACAGATACGGAGTTAAGTGAAAAGTGAAAAACGAAAAGTGAAAAATCCTATAGCCCAGTCCATTTAAAAATATACCCATTTAGGGGGTGAAGGAGTAAACCGCCCTCTCCCCGACGGGGAGAGATGGAGAGGGGCTTTAACTATAAAACAAATGAACACATTTTTCAACGTCAACGACCTCGGCAACCTGCAGCAGGCATTGGCCGAGGCACAGGAAGTGAAGCGTAACCGTTTTGGCTTCCAGCATTTGGGCAAGAACAAAACCTTGCTCATGATTTTCTTTAACAACTCGTTGCGCACACGCCTCTCTACACAGAAGGCGGCCATGAACCTCGGCATGAATGTTATCGTGCTCGACGTGAATGCTGGTGCGTGGAAACTGGAGACCGAGCGCGGTGTCATCATGGATGGCGACAAGAGCGAGCATCTGCTCGAGGCCATACCTGTGATGGGCAGCTACTGCGACCTCATAGGCATACGCTCGTTTGCAGGGCTCACCGACCGCGAGTTCGACTATGCCGAGACCATCGTCAACCAGTTTGTTAAATACAGTGGCCGACCTGTCTTTGCCATGGAGACAGCCACCGTGCATCCGCTTCAGGCGTTTGCCGACCTCATCACCATTGAAGAGCACAAAACCGTGGCTCGTCCTAAGGTGGTGCTGTCGTGGGCGCCCCACTGCCGCGCATTGCCTCAGGCCGTGCCCAACTCATTTGCTGAATGGATGAACGCTGCCGACGTCGACTTTGTGGTGACGCATCCTCACGGCTATGAGCTTGACCCCAAGTTTGTGGGCAATGCTCGCGTAGAGTATGACCAGATGAAGGCGTTGGAGGGTGCCGACTTTGTGTATGCCAAGAACTGGAGTTGCCCTGGCGTGACCAACCCCGCCGACTATGGCAAGATATTGAGCAAAGACATGTCGTGGACCATCGATGCCGCCCACATGGCTGTGACCAACAACGGCAAGTTTATGCATTGTCTGCCAGTGCGCCGCGGTCTCATTGTTACCGATGACGTGATTGAAAGCCCCAACTCGCTCGTCATACCCGAAGCCGCTAACCGCGAGATCTCGGCCGAAGTGGTTATCAAGCGCATGCTTGAGGCGCTGTAAGCGCAAGGCAGCGCTGCGTTAAGCATACGAGTGCATGCCACTGAGAAAATAGTTTACACCAAAATAGGTCATCAATACACTGAGGAAGGCCAGTAACATGTATATGTGCATGTGCTGCGCTTTCCTCAGCCATTTTATGTCGGCATGCAGCGGGGCCGAGTAGATAAGCATTGTTATCAGCGCCCAGGTTTCTTTTGAGTCCCAACTCCAGTAGCGCCCCCAACTTACGTTTGCCCAGATGGCACCTATGAAGATGCCTATGGCAATGAGCGCCACGGCAGGGTAGAGAAGAAACTGCGAGAGGGCGGCCAGCTGCTGTTCCTTCTCTTCTTGCTTGCGGTGGTGTGCAATAAGACCTTGCAGACCGATGAGTGCCATCAGTCCGAACAGGGCGTAGGAGAACATGATGACCATGACGTGAACTGAGAGCAGTGGCGACTGCAACACGGGCATGAGCTGCGTTATTTGCGGATTGCCATCGGTTATCATGGCCACGAGCAGTGCAAACGCTGACAGCAATGGTCCAAACTGTTTAATGGGCAAGAAACGTTTCTGCATGACGAGGGTGACGATGAGTGTGGCCCACGCCATAAACTGCATGGTTTCGTAGCCGTTTGACATGGGCAGATGCCCCGACACATACCAGCGCAGTGTAAGCAACACGGTGGTGTGTATAAGCATAACCCAGGCCAGCATACTGCTCACGCGGTGCGCCTTCTTTAGTTTTTTGTCGTTGAGGCTTACCGTCGACACGATGGCCAGCACAAGCGATAGGGTAAGATAAAGCATGATGGGCCAATGCTGCGTGTTAATGGTGTTATAGCCTATCTCGGTGTAGATACGAAACTTAGTAGGCACCACGGCCTTGCCTCTTACATGCTGGTAGCTGTATATCTTTTTGGTTATCTCTTCGGCTCTACCTTTGTCGCCCATGATGATGCTCTCGGCAAGATAGTCCATCGACCTTTTTATAAACACCAGTTCCTGTTCGTCGAGCTTTAGGTTGCCCAACGGCTGCCCAGGCGCAAACCATTGTATGTGGCCCTGCTTATTGGTATAAGGAAACATCTTTAGCATCTCGCCGCCATACAGCATGCGTATGATGTTAAACTTTTCGTCGGCGTCGCGTAGCTGTTTCTGCAGCTTGGTGTCGCCGTTTTTGTATGCACTCTTCAGTGGGGCGTCAAGTTTATAGTTGTTGTAGCTGTCCCAGAAGTCGGCAAACGATGCCCATTTGCCATTGATGCCGAGCAGCTCTTGTGCTTTCTTTTCTTTTATTTCAATCATCTTCACCGTTTCCCAGTAGGGCACGTCGAAAATCCATCCTGCAAACACTTGGTTTGAGGAGAGACCCTCCCATGTAGGTTTGCCGCAGAGCTTGGTAACGAAGCCTGTGGCCACAGTGTTGATAGGCGTGATGCGGCTGTTGTATAGCACGCATATCTTGCCAAAGTCGTTGGCAATGTCGGCATCAATCTTCACCATTTCTTGTGCTTTGGCCGATGGCATAAACGCCGCGATGGCGAGCAACATGGTTACAGCCCGTGCCTTTGCGCCTTGCAGCGAGAGGGCCTGATGGTAGAGATGGCGTATTCGTGTTTTCTTGCTAAACATAGTGATGATGAGCGAGACGAAGAGCAAGGCGTAGCCCACGTATGTGATGCCGATGCCCCATGGGTCGTAATAAACGCCCAGCGTGGTGCCTTGCATATCGCTGTCGTAGCCCGACTGTATAAAGCGGTAGCCATGATAGCTGCCAATGTTGTTCATCGACACCTTTATTTCTTGGGTGTTGTCAGAGTTTTTGCTTTCGGCCGAGCCCTTTGTCTTAGCCGTAAGCGTGGTAACATAGTCCATTGGCGCATCGGTGCCTGGATAGTTTACCACATTAAAGTGTTTGAGCGAAACCTCGAAACCGAGTTCTTTTCTACCTCCCTTTTCATCCTTCATCGTGCTTGTTGTTTCGCCTTGGCGCAGATGTAGGGTCCCGCTTTCGGCCAAATTCCATGAGGTAAAGGCGCCAATCAGAATAACCAAGAACGACGCATGCACCAGCAGCACGCTGGCACTGATGTGGCTTTTGCGCAGCATAATATAAACGGCGGCGGCAATGGCAAGTATGGCCCATAACGCCACAAACCACACCGAGGTGTATATGTGCTGTCTGACAAAGGCTGTGCCTTTGCTGCTTTCAACGATTGTTGCTGTGATAAGAATAAGGATGATTGCTGTTGCTAAAACGAGAATCCAGTTCTTCAAATGTTTCATTACTTGAGGTTTCAAATATTTTGAAAACGATATACTAAAACGACAACACTAACAACAAACGAACAACCAATACAACCTTA
>CAKQFW010000061.1 GCA_934230965.1 uncultured Prevotella sp. | reverse complement strand
CGACCGTTATGAACACGTGGAACGGTCGATGCGCGTGTTCATATCGACCGTTATGAACATGTGGAACGGTCGATACGAGACAATTTTTCAAGGCTTTCGCCCATTTTTCTTAATGCTTTCGCTCGATAGGGTGCTGGAGTATGGGGCACGGAGACCCCATACTACTATATTTTTTTCCTTACTGTTTGCTTTCCAGCATAACGATGTCGCCATCGGTAGAGGTGGTGATGACGTGTTGTTTGTCGGCAATGGTGACAGTGTTGACGAGCGATGCGCCCACCTTATACATCCATTTAATGTGGCCCGTTTTGTCGTCGAGCGCCATGATGAGGCCGTCTTTGTTGCTGCTATACATGGTGCCAGCTTTTACAGGCATCATGGTAGAGGCGTGTTCGTAGCCAAAGCCGCAGTTGGTGGCCCACAGCTCTATGGGCTCGGCGCCCGTGGCCTTGTAGCACACAATGCTGTCTTGCATGGTCTTGGCAAAGATGCGCTGATGGTCTTCAGACAGGCCAATGCTCTCGCGCACCTTCGACTGGAACGTGCGCCACAGCGTCTTGCCATCTTTCAGGCTGATGGCGGTGAGGGCACGTTGCGGGTCGGCAATGAAGATGGCCTCTTTGTTAGCCACAGGCCATACCTGTGCGGGCGAGTAGTGCAGACCGCCCTTGGGGTGTTTCCATGTCCAAAGCAGTTGGCCATCTTTTTGGTTCAGCGCATACAGGTTGCTATCCCACGCGCCAAACACCACCATGCCCTGTGTGAGCAAGGGGCGTGTAACGATGTATCCTTTCACGCCGTCAAACACCCAGCGCTCTTTGCCCGTGCGGGCATCGATGGCGTGCATCTTGTGGTCGCTGCCGCCTATGTAGGCCGTCTTGCCATCGGTGGCCACGGCACCCATGATGGGCAGGGTAGTGTCTACGTGCCACAGCTGTTTACCTGTGCGGGCGTCGAGGCCATAAATGCGGTCGCCCGTGGTGCCAAACACCACCACGCCGTTAACCACGGCTGGCGTGCCCACAATTTTTTTGTCGGCCTGAAAGTGCCAGCGCTCCTTGCCTGTGGCCTTGTCGTAGGCTGTCATCATGCCCGTAACGTCGCCCACAAACACGCTGTTCTTCCAGCAAGCGGCCGAGGCGTATATGCTGCGTCCGCTCTTGATGCGCCACTGCTCGGCCACCTTGCCAGCATACTGCTTGTTTATGCTATAGTCGGGGTAGACCTTGGCATGGCCCTGTGGGTCGTAATATTGTTTTTTGAGCGAGATGCCGCCCCATGGGCGTTCTGCCTCGCCAGGGTTTTTCTCGGCTACGATGAGCGAGTCGGTGGCCGTTACGTGCCACAGGCTGTAACCTGTTTTTCCGTTTTGGTCTTTCAGGTTCGAGCGTGAGAGGAAGCCCGGTATGCCATCGTATGAGAAGTGTTTGTTGCGGTGATAGTGTCCGCCAATGAAGGCCGTGATGTTGAGCTTGCGAAAGGCATCGGTCACCTCCGACCAGTTGTCAATATCGCCCTCGAGCATGGGGTAGTGGGTGGCAATAATTACGTGTTTGCCCTTGCCGTGCTGGCGCACCTCGTCGGCCACCCAACTAATGTCTTGGGGTGCCACGTGGCCCAGCGCCATCTTGATGAAGGGGCCTGAGGTGAAGCCGAGGAACAGCATGCCTTTGTGCTCAAACTGCATGCGCTCGCTGCCGAACAGCTGACTAAACTTAGCCATGCCCGACTCGCTCCACGTGGTTTCGTGGTTGCCCGTGAGCACATAATATTTCTTGTTCAGATGTTTCAGTGCAGAGGCCAGCTGCTCGAGCGAGGCATTGTCGCCATTGTCGGCCAGGTCGCCCGTAACGAGCACAAAGTCGATGGCGGGGTTCTTGTTGATGTCGTCGATGCTGGTCATCAGATACTGCAGCGGCTGCGGGTCGTTGCTGTTCAGGTGAATGTCGGTTATCTGTGCAAAGGTGAAAGGCTCTTGTGCCCAGCCTTGCACGAGGCCAATGAGCATGAGCGCTACTGTTAGTAAGAATTTGTTAATGTTGATCATATTTTTTAAGTTAATGAGTTAACGAGTTGATAGTTAGTTGACGAGCGGACGAGTTGACGAGTTCTTGCTGAAGCAAGCGGCTGTGCCGAGCGGACAAGCTGCTACTTTGCCCAACGATAGAGCGACAAGGCAAGCAGCTTGTCTACTCGTCTACTTGTTAACTCGTTAACTAAGCCTCATATGATACCCCAGCGCGTTGAGCTGCATGGCCACGCCCATGAGGTAAAGTTGGTGTAGGGCGGCCACAAAGGCATGGAAGGCTTCGGGGGTGCCGGGCTCGAGGTGCTGGTGCAGCAACAGGTTATGGGTGCGCGAGGCACATTCGGCTACGGTGTCAACGGCCTGGCGTTCGGCCTCGGCATCAAGCAGCAACACGTTGCGTAGGATGTATTCGTCCATGTGGTCGAAGTCGATGCGGTTGCGCAGATATCGGTATAGGTCTTCTACCTTGCTGTATAGTTCCCAGTCTTCGTCCCAATATTTGGCTACGGCCATGCCCAGATACATCATCCAGCCCAGGGCTGCTGTGGGGTAGGCGGCAAACTCGCGCACGCCGTCGGGCAGGTAGCTTTCGGCCAACTTGGGCCACAGCTCTTCAAGGTCGGGGGCCTCGGGCATACGCTCGTCTACCTTTCCTATTGACGTGAGGTAGCGGTGCAGGTCTTCTTTAAACTTGTTTTCAATCGCGTTAATGTCGACGGTGGGTTTGTTTTCCATTATTTCTTGTTTCTTGAGTTTTTATATTTATGGAAGTTGTTGCTGTTATTTTACGGTGGGCAACCCTTGGGCGGTATAGTTAATGAAAAAGCGTTTGCTTTTCTGTTATGCAAACTTATAACATTATATGCAAACTACAAAATTATTTTGGGGAAAGTTGACGAGTTGACGAGTAGACAAGTTGACGAGCTGCTACCAAGCCCAGCGTTATTATTTAGGGCTTGAACAACAAAGCAAACAGCTCGTCAACTCGTCAACTCGTCAACTTGTCAACTATTTCAGCTTAAAGACTTTCTTCAGCTTCAAATTGTCGGAGGCGTTGCCTACCCACGCCTCAAACACACCATCTTCAGAGCGCCACTGGCCCTTGGCCTCGTCGTAGAAGCTGAGGGCAGCGTTGTTGATCGTGATGGTAACGTCTTTGCTCTCGCCAGGCTGCAGCCACACCTTGTTAAAGCCCTTCAGCTCTTTCACGGGGCGATCTACCGATGCCTTTTGGTCGTGAATATACAGCTGCACGGTTTCGGCACCCGCCACGCGGCCCGTGTTGGTTACGTTTACGGTGAAGGTGATGTTGCCATCGCGCTGCATCTCGGCCTTGTCGGCACGAAGGTTGCTGAGCCTAAAGGTGGTGTAGCTCAGGCCATGACCAAAGGCGAAGAGGGGCTGCTGACGCTTCAGGTCGGTCCAGCGATAGCCCACGTATATGCCTTCTTTATACTCTTCGTCAATAATGTTGCCAGGTGTTTTCTGTCCGCCCTCTTTACGCCACACGCCAGGATAAGTGTTCAGCGCATGGGCGCCCACCTGGTTTAAGCCTTTCACCCATGTGAAGGGCAACTTTCCGCTGGGACATACGTCGCCACTCAGCACGTCGGCCAGCGCCTCGCCAGCCTCAGAGCCCAGATACCAGCCTTGCACAATGGCGGGCACCTTGTCTTTCCAGGGCATGGCCACGCCGTTGCCCGAAATGTTTACATACACCATGTTGCGGTTGGCTTTGGTCAGAGCCTCAATCAGGGCATCTTGGTTGTAGGGCAACTCGTAGTGCTTGCGGTCGTGACCCTCGCAGTCTTGATAGTCGCTCTTGTTCAGTCCGCCAAACATAATCACATAGTCGGCAGTCTTAGCTTTCTGCACAGCCTCGGCTATGAGCTCTTCAGCCGAGCGATTGTCGGCAAGGTTTTGGCCTGTAGTAACGCCATTGTAGGCACCTGTAACGTCGCCCACATAGCCTCGGGCATAGTCGACAGTTATGCCAGCCAGCGCCAGACGTGCCTTCAAACCATCGAGGGGCGAAATTTCTTTTTGCACCTTGAGCGACGAACTGCCGCCGCCCACGGTCATCATCTTCACGGCATTTTCGCCTACTACCAGCACGCGCGCGCCCTGTTTCAGCTGTAGGGGCAGCACGTTGTTCTTGTTTTGCAGCAGCACGATGCCCTCTTGGGCTATCTTGCGGGCCGCATCATAATGGGCGTCAGAGCACAAGAAGCCGTGCTGGCGCTGCGGGTTCATGGTGGTGCGATAGAACAGGCGCAGCACGCGGCGCACCTTGTCGTCGAGCTCGCGCGTGGTATATTTGCCCGCTTTTATGCCATTGAGGTAGGGCAGAGCCAGATAATAATTGTCGTAGGCGTTGCTGGCGCCAGCGGTCAGGCCGTTGGTCCATGAGCCAAACTCCATGTCGAGGCCGTTGTGCACAGCTTGGTCGGTGTCGTGCACGCCACCCCAGTCGCTCACCACAACGCCATCAAACTGCCAGTCGGTTTTCAGTATCTTGTTCAGCGTTATGCTGTTATGGCAGCAGTGCTCGTCGTTGTAAATGTTATATCCGCCCATGATGGCCCACGACTTGCCTTGCTGTATGGCGGCCTTGAAGCCAGGCAAGTATATCTCGTGCAGGGCGCGGTCGGAAACTTTTACGTTTACGTTGAAGCGGTTTTCTTCGTCGTTGTTCAGGCAATAATGCTTTACACAGGCCGACACACCTAGCGCCTGCATGCCCTGAATGTAGGGCACCACCATGGTAGAGGTGAGGAAGGGGTCTTCGCCCATATACTCAAAGTTGCGGCCATTGAGGGGTGTGCGGTATATGTTTACGCCAGGGCCCAAAATCATATCCTTGCCACGATACAGCGCCTCTTCGCCCAGACTATGGCCGTAAAGGTGTGAGAGGGTGGGGTTCCAGGAGGCTGCCAGGCAGGTGAGCGCTGGAAAGGCTACGCACGAGTCGTTGGTTTGTCCGGCTTGCTCCCACTCGTCCCACAGCACGTCGGGGCGCACACCGTGAGGGCCATCGTCGGTCCAGAAGTCGGGAAAGCCCAATCGTGGCACGCCGGCCGATGAAAACTTGCTTTGTGCATGAATAATTCTGATTTTCTCCTGTAGCGTCATCTTGCTGATGGCATCGTCAATGCGCTCTTCTACAGGGCGCGTGTTGTCGAGGTATATGGGCTGCTGGGCTTGTGCGCCCACGGTAGCCGTCGTCGACAGTAACACTGAAAAAAGAAGATGTTTCATAGGTTTTAATTGTTGTTGTTTTTGTCGTTATTATTTGTTTATGTTGTATGTACGTGCGTATGCTTACCTTTTTGGGGGGCTTGCTTGCCGATAGTGTAATCAACCCTATCCTATGCAAAGGTAAGAAAAACCAATAAATGAGGAAAAGAAAAATAAAAGAAACAATGAAATAAAAACTCACTTTTGCTATACAATCGTTAGTATCAGTGGGTTATGTGCCGCTTTGGGCCCGAAATAATAAGTAAATAGAGGCTTGCCAAAACAAAAAGGTGAGGTATTAGTGAGTAGGTTCGCGCTTCGCGCGTTTTGTTTTAAACATTAATTTCCATTAATTGAACATTAATTAAACATTAATAAAGAACCGCGCGAAGCGCGTATTAATGATAATTAATGGATAATTAATGGGAATTAATGTTTAAAAACTCGCAAGCAATGCAAAGCATTGCGAGCATAAAAATATCTGTTCCTAAGTTTATTCAATATTCCATCGCAAACCCACTTGAAGGCTGAAGTTGGTGGGATGTTCTTTAAAGATGGTTTGCACAGCGCTGCCATTGTCGAAGTAATAGCGCACACCAGGCTCAATGTAAACCCCCAACTGCTGGGCCACATTAAACTGCACACCAGCGCCACCCGTTACTGAGAACTGGGCACGGTCGTTGTCAATGTTGTCGGTATATCCGTCGGCCTTTAGGGTGGCCTTTACGTTCATGTCGGCCTGAGCGCCCGCCATGATGTAGGTGCGCAACCAGTTGTTACCCCAAATGGTGTAACTGAGGTTGAGGGGTATGCCCACATAATGCAAGGTTTGCTCTTCTTTAGGCATTGATGCACCATGCTGAAACGATGAGGTGGCCAGCGTGTAAACCAAGCCCGAAGCTAAAGCCAAACGTGGGGTGAGGCTGTATGACGCTGTGAGACCTATAGAGATGGGCATGTCGTGATGGGTAACGGCCTTGGTATCTTGCTCGTAGGGGCTCACGCGAAACATCTCATTGTCGACATAATTCATGTTTACGGCCGCAAGGCTGTTTACGTAGATGGGGCCCGACGACTCGTAGCGGTTCATGTTGCCCGCTGTGCCTACGCCCACTTGCCAGCGCGAGGGGGTGCCAGCGCGCTGTGTGCGGGACTGTGCATAGGTGGAGCGCGCTGCCAGGGTTCTTGTCGAACTTTGGCTCTTTTGTGATGTGGTGGCACGGGGCGAAGTTGTGGCGGCAGGGGTTGGCTGGGTTTCTGTTGTAGCCGAAACCTCGGCTACAGGCTCAGTAAGTGTTTCATATTCAGCCACCGACAAGGCCTCGGCCTCTTCTTTATTGATATCCGATAGTGCCGCTGGCTTGTGGTTTAATGCCAACGTTTTATCTGTATGGGTAGGCGTTGGGGCGGTAGCAGCCGAGGCTTCAGCGCTAACGGCCTTATTGCTTGTTAATGCTATGGGTTGTGGGGTGGGTTCGTGCATGGCTATGCTGGGGGCATTGCTACGCAGCTGCCACCACATGCCCACGCCAGCTATCAGCACTACCGATGCCGCTGCTGCCCAAGGCATCCATGCTATGCGCCGCGGTTTCTTGGCAACCTGCGCATCTTGTGCTTGCAATTGTTTGCCCTCGGCATCTAATTGTTTGCTGATGCTGTCCCACAAGTTCTCGGGTGCAGGCACCTGGGCATCGTTTAAGCGCTGCCTTAACTGTTCTGTCCAATCGTTGTGTTTCATATCTTATTGTTGCCGTTTAATATATTCATTAATTAATTTGCCAAGCATCTTCTTGGCGTGGAAGTATTGCGAGGCCGACGAGTTTTCTTTGATGCCGAGCCGTTGCGCTATCTCTTTGTGGCTGAGCTGTTCAAAGACAAACATGTTTAGCACCACGCGGTAGCCTACAGGCAGTTGGCCAATGAGCTGCATCAGCACCTCGTCGCTCACATCGCTTATGTCGGGATCAGGTTCGTCGGGCACGTCGGGCACATCGTATGATAGCTGTAGGTTGTTGCGCTTACGCAGAAAGTCGAGCGCCATATTGGCTACGATGCGCCCCATCCAGGCTTTCAGCGACCCTTCGCCACGAGGGTTAAACTGTGGCAGCGAGGTGAAAATCTTGATGAAGCTGTCTTGCAGAACATCCAGCACGTCGTCTCTGTCCGGAATATACCTCGTGGCGATGGCCATGAGATATCCCGAATAGCGGTCGTAGAGCGTGCGCATGGCTGTGCGGTCGCCCTCTTTTATCTTGCTTATAAGCTGCTGTTCTGTGTCCAAATTGTTCTTTCGCTTTCCTTCTTATGGTGCAAATGAAAAGGCTTCCACCATCGTTGTCTACGAACCTGTTACACAGGTAAAACGAACGTGGAAGCCTTTTCTTGCATGGCTTATCTTTATTTATGCTTATTTCTTCGTTTGTTGATAGCGTTGGCCGTTCATCTTGCCCACCTCGTCGTATAGGGTTTGCAAGATGGCTTTGCCTCTTGATACGCGTAGGCTGTCGCCCTCGGGTGCCACGTTAAAGAACACCTTGTTTGAGGCATTGTCGTACACGCTCACGCCCGAATTGTCGAGATAGCCAAAGCCATTGACAAAACTATAGAAGGCGAAGGGGTAGGTGTAGCTCTCGCTCAGCACGTTGCGGCTGAAGGCAAAGTCGGCATGGCTCAAGCCCAACTGTGCCAGCAAGGTGGCGGCCAAGTCGGTTTGGTTCATTATCTTTTCTACCGTAAGCTTTTTGTTTACGGCGCCGCCCGTCCATATCATTGGTATGCGGAAATACTTCGGACTGAAGCGCTCGCCCTCTTTGGGGTAGGGTATGCCGTGGTCGGGCAGCAAGATGATGAGGGTGTTGTTCCATTGCGGTGTTTGGCGGAAACGCTTGATAAACTCGCCAATGCAGTGGTCGGTGTAGGCAAAGGCGTTAAAGTGCTTATCTTTAAACTTGTTGAACGGCACCTCGAAGGGCTCGTGGCTGCTGAGCGTGAGGAAGGCTGTGAACCAAGGCTTCTTGTTGCCCTCGCGCGCCTTCAGCATGTTGAACAGGTGGTTGAAGGTGATGTGGTCGGGCACGCCCCACTTGCTATAGTTGCGGTCGGCCATCGAGAAGTCGTCTTGCGATGTAAGCGTCTCAAAGCCGCCTGCGCGCAGATAGCCTTGCGTATTGGTAAAGTTGATGTCGCCGCCATATAAAAAGTCGGTGCTGTAGCCCGCCTTGCCCAGTGTGTGGGCTATGTTGGGCAGGGTTTGGCACAGGCTGGGCACCTTCATCAGCGATAGGGTGGGCAAGCCAGGGAAGGCGCTGAAGGTGCATACGGTGCCACGGTCGGTGCGGAAACTGTTGGCAAAGATGCGCGAGAAGAAGATGCCCTCGTCGGCCAACTGCTCCAGGTTGGGGTCTACGCCCTTAGCACCGCCCAGACGTTCAATCATGGTGGCACCGAAGCTCTCCATAAATATCACCAATATGTTGGGGCGCGCGGTGTTTAGCACGTAGGTGGTGCCCTGGTCGCTCTTCGGGTATAGGCCCGTCATGAGCTGTGCGCGGCGTGTTTCGTCGTAGAAGTTGAACTCGTCTTCATATCGTGCTTGGCGCTCGGTGCTTGAAAAAAGATTGAAGGCGGGGTTGATGGCCGAGAGGTTTAAAAACTGGTCGGTGCTGAAGTAGGCGTCGCCCACATTGGCGGTCGACACACGGAAGCCGCCTCGGATAACCAAAAAAAGCAACGCCCCTATGGGCAGTGCGCACAATGTGGTCACCAGTTGCTGCCCCAGCATGTTGATGCGGGCCAGTTGGCGTGGCGTAATCAGCCATAGCAGCACGCTCATAAGGGCTGTGAGGCCAAGGATGAGCAGGGCGCGCCCAATGATATAGCCTGTTGATACGCTGGCCATCGCGTTCTTGGGTGAGTCGATATAGATAAAGATTGAGGCGTCGAGCTTGCTCTCCCAAAAAGCGAAGAGCGAGAGGTCGCCAATGAAGATGAGGCTGATTAGAAACATCACAACAATATAATAAGGTGTCATGATTTTTCTAAACGGTAGGTGGCGAAACCATACCGACGCTATGGTGAGCAAGAACGGTATGATGGTGAGGTAGCCTGTGGTGGTGGCATCGAGCGAGGCGCCGTGCCACATCACGCTAAGATAGTCGGTTACTGAATAGCTCTTGCTGGCGTTGCACAGCATGAAGATGGGCTTCTGAATGATAAAATAAAACCACACCAGAAGAAAATAGGATAAGATATATTTTATTCTGTTCAACATATCGATCTACCTTTGTAAGAATAATGAGAATTGATAACTGCGCCCTATTGTGGCCTATCGCGTTGTGTGCTAACGCTCGCTATGCCTATGAACGCTATATATACATTATATATACGTCCCCATGTGCGCAATATACATTATATGTGCAAAGTTAGTTATTTATACCACTACTGCCAAATTTTCGGCATAAAAAAGCTGCTATGCTATGCACGGCATGCGCGTTTCGGCCACTAAACCCACCACAAAGGGCCTGTATATTGAGCGCAAAAATGGTGTAGCTCGCAAGGTTGTGGTAAAATAAATGCGTAATAGTATAGGATAACAAAAGGATAATAAAACAATAGTTTTTGTGTGATTATGTAGAAAAATCATTGTTCAATTGTCTTTTTTGTTGTTTTTATTGCTTTTTTGCTTTATCGCTTATGTCTTGCTGCTCTCTCCTTTTATGCTTCAAAAACGCCAAAAAAGGATGGGAAAGGATGTTTAGACTTGATTTATGACAATTTGTGTATTATTTTTGCAAATTTATTGAATAAATGTATAATGTTTTTTATGATAATAGTTACTTTTGTTACTGAATTTATAAAAAGAGCATCTTTCATAAATTGGTAAAAGCTATGGCGGTGCTGTGTCTATAACTTAAAACATTATTTATATGCAAAAAACCTACTTAAAAGCAATCTCATTCATCGCATTGCTATTGTTTGTCGTAACGCCCAGCAGCGCTCAAATGCGTAAGGTGCGTCACAATGCTGATGTAGCCGACTGGAAACTGTTGGGTACAGGACGTATGGTTGATGGCTGGGTAACCCCTGGCTTGAACCCTGAAAAGGGCTCGGAATATGATCCTGCCGACTATGCTTTTGAGGTTGAAGTGTATGAGAGTGTTGCTACTCCTGGTAAATATAAGTTGGCCAGCCCTTGGACTTCAGATAAGTTCCCCTTCTTAAGTAAAAACGAAAACAAAGAGGCACACGATATTATTATTGATGCTACCGACCCCAACTTTGTTGAGGTGGCCGCTCAAGAATCGGGCTTTGTGAATGTTGACAAAACGCGTACAAATTATTCTAACCCCTTCTATATTGGTTGCGCTGGCACCTATTTTAAAACGGAAGAGGGC
>CAKQFW010000060.1 GCA_934230965.1 uncultured Prevotella sp. | reverse complement strand
GTCGAGAGATTAAAATATCGGTAGCCATCGCTCATACACATACCATAGCGGGCTTTCAGCAGCGAGTCGTTAGCATACAAACTGTTTTGCGCCACCATCACCACATTGCCACCACGTTTCAAAATGCGGTCAATGTCGTCGGCATGTTTCTTCGATATATCTAACATTCGGCCCTGCATCAGCACCGTTTGCGGTGTGGTGTCAAGGCTCAATTCATGCAAACTCTTCGTGCTCACGCTGTAACCATGCCTAAGCGTCTGCCCCATCACACTGTCAAACGCTGCACTGCCAAAGGGGTTCTTGTCAATATGCGCATAGGTGGGGTCCCATATAAAGCGTTGCGGAGCATGCATATTCAGCACCACCAGCAAGGCCGTGAACGCCACAAAGCCTATGATGTATATCTTCATAGTCTTCATCGCTCACCTCCTTTCTCGCCTTGCTCCTTAGGCTCGTCTTGCACCTTAGGCTCGTCATGCAACGAAGCGCCCTCTTGACACACGGCCGCCCGCATACGCAAAGCCTCATCTACCAACGCTCGGTCGGCCTCAAAGCCACCATAGCGTATGCGTATAAACAGTGTGGTGAGCGTATTGAACGGTGCGCACCGATATTCGCGCACATATTGCGAAGGTGTTTTCTGCGGTTGCCAATGAATGTGGTGGTTATCGTCCAGCCACTTCAGCGTTTGCAAGTATATCATTCTCAGCGCTGTGCGATAGTCGTCTCTACCCAGTGCCGCTTCTATCTGCTGTTCAAAGTCGATGCCATAGATGGTATCGTCGGTCACCACATAGCCGCTGTCATTGTTCTCCTTTCGTCTTAACAAATTGCGATTGCGCACCATCACAATGGCTATGATGATGCCTATCACCATCACCGCTGCTATGAACCACAGATACCAGTTGTTTTCGTTGGGAAATACCGAGTTGAACAGGCTCTGATACCAATCGGACAAGCGGTCAGACATCCACTGCCACGTCGACGATTTCACCTGAACCAGTTCGCGCGAATAGCCAAAGTCGGGGTTATTCCGCAACGCGTTCAGCATGGCAGAGTCGGTTTTAAGCGTATCTATGGCTACAGCACAACTCATTGTTTCTCAACACACTTTTTGTTTATCGGTAGATTATTCTTTATCAAACTGAGAGATGATATCGGCAGAAGTATCTTCTGTCGAGGAGGTGCTATCAAAGTTTTGCACAGCGTTCTTCACCGACACGCCCTCCACCTTATCGGCAGCACGGCCATAGCAGAAGGCAAAAGCCACGAACGATAACGCCGACATCAGCAGCAAGCCAAAGCAGAACAGTAAGCTCGTTGCAAACGTCAACACCGAGAACCATGCCGAGCTGGTGTAAGCCAATGAGGCGTATTGGGAAGAATCGATTTCAAAAAACATGCTCGCCACCGTTGTAAACATAAACGGTATAATCAATATCAACGATACAATCTGCACCAGCATCATGATAACCAGCATCACCACAAACATCGTACCCCATGTTTTAAAGCCCAGACGCAACGCCTTTTTCACACAACTAAACAAGCCAAGTTCGGGCTCAAACACGCACAGTGGTAGCGCAAGGCCTAAGGGCAAGGCTATCGCTAACATAGCCATATACAGCAAGAATAAGAATGCTTCAAATTTGCCACCAATCGCCATTATCATCGTAGCCACCAGCACCAAAGCCACAAAGGCCACCATGCCTATCAGCGTTAATAGCAACAACATCTTTAACAGTCGCCAGAGGTTGTGTTTCAGCAAGGGCTTTATCTCGCTTAGCGTGAGACCTTTAAGCAGGTTATCGCGTTGCTGATATTTCTGCATCAGCGTGTACGTAACGGCCACCGTCAGCAGCGCACCTATCAAGCACAGCACAAAGACAGGTATATAGCCCGTCACGACTGAGAGTATCAGCTCTGTTTCATCATCGTAATCTTCTATATGCGCTAAACTGCTAAACAATGATTGATAGCTCAAGCCCATCAATGCACTTACCGGCAACAAAAAGGCCGACAAAAATTTAATCAATGGCAGAAAGTTTTGTGCCACAAAATCGAAGGTTGCCGATAGCGTCTCGCCTATCGAGCGCGAAGCGTAGAGATAAATTCTGCGTTGTTTGGTGTTGTTCATAATTAATAGTTTTGATGGTTATTATTGAAGTTTCGTATATTCAGATGTTTCCACTTTCGTCAAGCGTTTATGCAACATGCGTGGGTAGATAACAAAATAAAACAGCACGAAGGCCGCCGACAGCAAGATAAACGCCAAACGTATAGCGTCGGGCACATGGGTGTGGCGCGTACACACACTCTCAATAAAGCCTGCCACGACAAACAGCGGCACCGTGCCCACAAAAATTTTTAGTCCGCGTTTAGCGCCACGCTTAAACGATTCGATACGACTATAGCTACCTGGCAGCAGCCAAGCGTTGCCCATAGCCAACCCAGCGGCGCCCGCCACCACGATGGATGATATCTCGATGGTGCCATGCAGCATCACGGCCAGTAGCGAGGGGCCCAGTAGGTGTTGTTGTGCAAAGAAGGTTTCAAAGCATCCCAGCATCACCCCATTGTAAATGAGCATAACGCCCGTAAAGAAGCTGGTAAGCACCCCCATAGCAAAGATGCGCGCCGCCACCATAATATTATTAATGGTAATGCTGAAGAGCATATCGCCCACGCTGTCGCTATCGTATATGGCAAAGGGTTTGCCCTGTCGTATGTTTTCAAGCGTTTCGTTCATGTACCAGTCGCCCAAGATGATGCGGCAGAAGTCGGTGTCGCCCGCCTGAGAGATGATGCCCACCAGCACGCTCAGCACCATGATGATGAACGACGCCAGCAGTAAGTGCCGAGCCTCCCACATCGTCAGCGGCAACTCTTGTGTCCAAAAGGTGATAATGCGTGAGTGCCTTTCGTGTCGGCGACGGTAAAGACTGTTGTGCAGCACCGAAGCCAAGTCGTTAAGATACACCGTGATGCGCGATGTAGGATAATGCGTCTGCGCGAAGGCCAAGTCGGCGGTAACACGTAGATAGGCACCTGCCACATCGTCGGGCGAGTAAGCCGAAGGGTCTTCGGCAATGTTCTCAATACTCTGCCACTGTTGCACGTTCTGTCTGATAAATAGTATCTCTTTCACGGTTTCGTGTGTTTCTTTAGGGCATAATTAGGGCCAAAGCCCATTCAATGTGTAAAGGTACTTTTCTTTTTTGAAAAACAAAAGAAATATTCGTTTTTTTTAAACAACTCAGAGAATATTATTGAGTTTTAAACAATTTAATAATATATTATTCTGTTACCAACCGCTGACCCAGCATAAATAATAAAACGACAACAAGGACAAAAAAAGAACAACAAAAACAACATTGCCTTCTTACAGTATTGTATGAAGATTGTTGTTCTTGTTGTCCTTTTGTTGTTCAGAGTTGTTCAGAACTATTCAGAGTTATTCAGAACTGTTCAGAGTTTTCGGGTAGGTTGTTTTGACGTTACCCTTTTCTTTTTATGTCATTTACCATTCTTATCGTTTCATCACCTTGCGCACGGTGCCATCGCTCATGCGAATGATGGTGAGGCCGCGCTGCGGAGCCGACAGACGCTGACCAGCCACAGAGAAGCAAGCCTCGCTCGTAGCCTTAGCAGCAGCCACAGGCTGAGCAATAGCAGTAGGTGTGCCCGCCTCGTAGGGGCCACCCAGGTTATCCATACAGAAGTAGGTAGGTGTGGTCACACCATAGGCGTTCTTGCGCGAGCTATCCATGGTGAAGGTGAGCGAGGTTACAGCCCCCAGGCCGCTCAGGTCTACCCATGTCCAGTCGTTGATATAGTGGTGGTTAGCCGTATTCTCTGAGGTGTAGTCGGCCAGATAAACCACAGTCTTCGCCGTGCTCTTGTCGGCCTTATGACCTGTAATGGTCAGCGTAAACCAGTCGCCCGTAGTAAAGGCACCCGGTGTCATACCGTCGCCTTCCTCGATAGCCTTCTTCACCCAAGCCGTGTTGTTTACGTAGAAGCCGCTAACCACTTCGCCCTCGTCGCTGCCCAGCACGTCGATGCTTTCGCCTTGCGGGTAGCATACCAGGTAGTTGTCTGACTTAAATCCGCCGCCCGACACATTATTATATTGGTCGTCGAGCACGGTGTAGGTGGTAGCGGTGCTGTTAGATACGGCATAGCCTGACCAGAACAACCAGTCGGGGAAGTAGTGAGTGTTAAAGCGGAAGATGCCGCTGGTGAAGTTGCCAAGGTTTTCGTCTTCATCAACCTTAGGAATAAAGTGGCCATTTTCGCTGCCCACGGTTATGTTTTCAAAGGTGGCCACCGTAGCCGCGTCGATAGAAGCCTCCAGATGCAGGTCTTCGGCACCCTTCACCTCAGTCGAAGTCTCGCCCAGCCATCCTGCCATTTGGTTTTCAGCGCTATACACACGCACAAAGTCGATGGCATCGAGCGCTACAGCCTTGCGGTCGGCATCTACAGCCCAAGAAATATCAAAGCTGTTGCCCTCGATATCGTTGTTAGGCACATTGTCAACATAGCCATAACGGAAGGCGCTCAGCTGCCAGATTCCTGCGTTCACCGCGTTCTTAGGCAGCAGCGTGCCCTTAAAGGTGAGGGGGCTCTCCAGCCACAAGGGAAAATATTCTTGTTTGTGAAAAGCGTTGCGCTCTACGGTGCCACTGTTGTTCTGGTTATCGGTCCAGGGCACATTTTGCATGGCATCGAGGGTGTAGGTTATCTCATAGTTATACACCACGTTGTCGGGGGCGTCAACGTCGGCGCTGCCCGATAGCTCATACCAGGGGTCGTCGGGCAGACCATTGCCGTTTACGTCTTTCGATACCATCACGATGCCAGGCTCGGCACCATTGGCAATAGCGTTGCCCATGATATACAGGTCTTTCTGTCCCTGCACGTTGGCCACGCTATGGTCGAAATGAAAGGTTACATAGCCACCGTAGGCCCCAAGGGTAATCATGCCATTTTTGTTGTTGGCCAATGCCTCAGTACATTTCTTTGCCATGGCGGCAGCGTCGTCGCCCTCAGCATAGGCTGGCAAGGTGTTTACAAACTGGCCAGGGGCGGGAACATACTCGTCTACAGCCTGTATATACTTGCTGTAGCCCTTATACTCTGCTGTGCCCAACTGCACCTGTGCACTTGCCACAGCAGCCGACGACAGCAGTAAAAACGAAAGTAAAGTTTTTTTCATATAGTTTTTTTTAAAAAAAGTTGACGAGTTAACGAGTAGACAAGTTGACGAGCTGTTTGCTTTTTTAGTTGACGAGTTGACAAAAAGTTGACGAGTTGACAAGTTCTTGCTGAAGCAAGCGGCAAAGCCGAGCGGACGAGTAGACAAGCTGCTACCTATGTTTATCAATAGGCGTATTGACAACTTTGATCAACAAAGCAAGCAGCTTGTCAACTTGTCTACTCGTCTACTTGTCAACTACTCAAAGACAAACACCCCTTGACACGGAATGTCGCCTGTGTTGACGCTCCAGTCGAAGGTGCCGTCGGCCTTGAAGTGTAGCAGTTGTCCGCTCGACACATAGTTTTTGGCATCCATCAGGTAGAAGTCGCGCTCCTTGGGGTTCACGATGATGCCGAAGGGCACCTCGATGTTGGCCAACTCGGGTGCCGACGACAGGTGGTTGGTTACCAACTGGTGCGTCTTCACATTTATAATGCCATAGCTTATAGTGTTGCTCTCTGAGGCATAGCTCCATTCGGCGGCATAAAAGTAGAGCGAGTCGCCCACCAAGCACAGGTCGCTGGCAGCGCAGTTCAGGCTGCCTCCCAGCTGCATCTGACCGTTGCCATCCTTGGCCAGCCAATAGATGTTTGAGGGAATGTTACCATAATTGCCACGCGAGGTTACCCACAGTTGCCCATAGCGGTCTGCACGGCAGCGGTGCAGGTTGATGCCCACATCTATCTTGCGCTCTTCGGTAAAGGTCTTCAGGTCGATAACGCTCACAGTGCGGTCGTAGTTGGGGTTACGATATCCGCCACTGTTGGCCACATACAGCTTGCCATCGGCCACACACAGCTCGTCGGGCTGATTGCCCACCGTTATGCGGTCAACAATCTGCAGCGACAGCGTGTCTACCTTATACACACAGCCCAGCACATCGCCTTGCATTAGGTCGATGGGGCCTACATACGAACTTACGTAGGCATAGCCGCCATCAAAGGCCAGGTAGCGGGCATTAGGTATGTTCACCTGCCCCACCCTACGGCATCCATCTACGGTGGCCACCTCAACTTTGTTTGAGGCATTTATCACCATCCACAGTTTCGATCCGTATATCTTTATATCGTTGCCCACGTCGCCCAACTCCTTCACCACGTTGGGGTTACGCTCGGCATAGATGTTGCGCAGATAGGTGGCCGTAGTGCCCGACAGGTCGAGATAGTCGACCGAGGCCTTGTTGCTACCCATATTGCCTTGGTTTATCACATACATGCCCACAATGTTGGTGGGCGTTATGGTGCTGCCCGTATCTTCGGGCGTTGAGGGCACCACGCCATCGTTCTCGCGACAGCCTGCTACGGCCAGCAGCAAGAATAGGCACAGGGTGCTCACGATATGCTGTTTATCAGTAAGTTTCATATCTTTTTCTTCTTTATATAGTCCACTCCAGCGTCAGCAAGAAGTTGCGCTTCGGCATGGGGTAGTTTTCTATCACGTCATAATCTTGACTAAACAGGTTGTTCACGTCGAGGTTGATGCGCCACGCGCGGTAGCGCCAAGCTAACGACACGTCGCTGGTATACCACGGCTGCAGGTGGTTATACACAATGTTTTCTTGCTGACTGTATCGCTCGCCCGAATAGATGAAACTGTAGTTCAGGCTCCACTGGCGCCAAGCCACATTCAGCACTGCCGACCCGCTATGCCACGGTATGTAGGGTATCTGGTGACGATAATAGCTGTCTTTAGCCGATGTAACGTCGCGCGCATCTTGATAGGTATATTGCAGCCTTGCGGTAAGGGCTACGTCGCGCAGCGGCACAAGGGTGCCCTCGGCAGTAACGTCGATGCCTTTGATGTGTACGCGCCCCAGGTTGAGCATGGTCCACCTAAACTGCTGACCCTTGGGGTAAGCCACTATTTTATCGTGCACCGTATTATAATAGGTGTCGGCCTGTAGGCGGGCGTGAGCCACCAGGCCCGTGGCCCATCGCTTCTCAAGCACAAAGCCAGCATCATACTGCACGGCGCTCTCGGGGCGCAACAGGGCGTTGCCCATGTCGGTGTAGTAGAGGTCGTTGAAGGTGGGCATGCGATAGCTGCGCTTGGCAAAGGCCCGGAGGCTGAGCACAGGCTGCGGCAGCGGCTGCCAACTAACAAACAGCGCTGGGCTGTAGGTGGCGCGATGGGGCACGGCGTTCAGCATGCGCGTGTGGTCTTTCACCCACTGTCCCACCACCGAGGCTTGTGCCTTCAGGCGGCCGAGGTCGAGGGCTGTGGCCACCGATGCGCTATTGGTGTAGCGATGCGGAAAGGCAAAGTTGGGCATATCGGCGTTCAACTTGTTCCAGCGAAAATCGTAGCTGGCCGAAAGGCTCCACTGTGGCAGCAGCTCATACACATTGGCCGACGAGAGGTAAAGCTCTTGCTGGCGAAAGGTGTTGTCGACGTGCATCTGCGTGGTGTCGTTGTTAATGTAGCGCGTGTCGTAGTAGGCATACTTGGCCATGAACTTAGTAGAGAAGCGACGACCCACCGTTTGCTGTGCCGCGGCCTGAACAAAGGTGTTGTGGTCGGCCTGACGTTCGCCACGTCGCCACACATTGTTCACAATGGCGCCGGGTATGCCACGACGCGAGTGATAGCTATACACCTTGGCGTTCCACTGTCCGCCGGGGCGGCTGCCATACACGTTGCCTTCAAGACGCAAAGCCCAGATGTCGCCATTATGCCGCACAGCGGTGGTGTCGTAGGCAATGGTGCCGTCGGGCGTCACACGACGATAGCGAAAGGGGTAACGGCCGCTGGAGCTGAGCCCACCCACGCTGAGCGAGGTGCTGACGCTGGGCGTGAGGCGCTGCTCGTATAGGGCGTTCAAGCGCACCTGGTCGCTCGACCCATACTGGGCCTTGACCTTCAGATGGCGCTGGGTGCCAGCAGCAAATTGCGGAGCGCGTGTGCGAATGTAGATGGAGCCAGCATTGCCAAAGTCGGTGGCGGGCTGAAAGATGGCGCTCTTCTGACCATTGAAGAGGCTTATCTCCTCTACATTGTCGAGCGAAAACTGGCCAAGGTCTATCTGCCCGTTCTGCGCGTTGCCCAACTCTATGCCATCATAAAAGATGCCTAAATGATGGGTGCCCATGCTGCGTATGTTCACGGTTTTGATGCCGCCCACACCGCCATAGTCTTTTAGTTGGATGCCCGAAAAATAGCGCAAAGCATCGGCCACCGAAAGGGCACTGAGGCGTTGCAAGGCCTCGCCTTTCAGGGTAGCAGAGGGTATGGTCTCACGTTGCGTGAGGCGCTGCGTTACCACCACCTCGCCGAGGTGGTGTATGCTGTCGGCTACATGGTTCTGTGCCTGTACCGTCGCGGCTATGGTGCACAGAAGGGCACTCAACATTTTCTTTCGCATAAAAAACATTTGTTCATATTCGATGGTTCGGGCCATATCCGCGTGGCACGAACAATGAAACGCCATCCAAGATACCTATATATATAATAAGGTGTAAATCTTATATATATAATAAGGTGTAATTTTGGTGGCACAACAGGCAGGTCTTCTGACTACACTGTCTGGTGGCGAACGCCTTCCCGAGCTAAGTGCTCAGTGGCATGTGCTCGCCCCATAAAGGACAGCTCACAGCAGCGGGACTGTACAAGATTTTCACTCGTTTCCCTTTTCATCGCCGTCAAGCGAACCTATTGCGTTGCAAAGTTAGTGAAAATCTTGCGCAAAAAAACAAACTTGTTTGGATTTTTTTGCCAAGATGCATCCTAACTTATCAAAGGTTAGTGAAAATCTTGCGCAAAAAGCCAAACTTGTTTGGATTTTTTGCCAAGATGCATCCTAACTTATCAAAGGTTAGTGAAAAACTTGCGCATAAAAACAAAATTGTTTGGATTTTTGCACTGCTTAATTTTGAAATAGAAATAGATTTATATGCTAATCAATAATAAAAAATGTAATATAAATAACCTATTTATGAAAATATTCAATTATCTTTGCGCTGGACGCAATAAAACAGATAAACGATGAAAGATATAAATCGAATAAAAGTCGTGTTGGTAGAGAAAAAGCGTACCAGCAAATGGTTGTCGGAACAGTTAGGAAACGATCCGGCAACTATCTCCAAATGGTGCACCAATACCTCACAACCAGATTTAGTAACATTAACTAAGGTAGCAAACCTATTGGATGTTGATGTTCGTCAGCTTATCAATAAAACAAAAGGTAATAACGTTGATGATTGAAAATCATTAGTAAAAAAAACAAATATATGCCAAAGATAATAGTTAAAAATCAAATGATAAAGACTCTATCCAAAAATGGAGTCGACTATATCTGTATTACGGACATAGCAAGACAAAAGAATGCAATAGAGCCTAAAGATGTAGTAAAGAATTGGTTACGTTCTAAAAACACATTAGAATATCTTGGACTTTGGGAGCAGTTGAATAACCCAAATTTCAAAGGGGTCGAATTCGATCCCCTTTTGAGAGAAGCTGGTTCGAATGCATTTACGATGAGTCCAACTCGCTGGATAGAACTTACAGATGCAGTTGGTATTATTTGTAAAAGTGGAGCAAATGGAGGAACATACGCACAAAGGGACATTGCATTTAAATTTGCAAGTTGGGTCTCTGTTGAATTTGAATTATATTTGATAAAGGAGTTTCAACGGCTGAAAGAGGAAGAGCAAAAGCAGATAGGATGGTCGGCTAAGCGTGAGCTGTCCAAAATCAATTACAGGATCCATACCGATGCCATAAAGGCTAATCTCATCCCATTGGAAGTGACCCGTGAGCAAGCAGCCATAAAGTATGCCGACGAGGCAGACGTTCTCAATATGGCGATGTTCGGAATGACAGCAAGACAATGGCGAGAACAGAATCCTGACAAAAAAGGAAATATCCGTGACTACGCCAGTATAAACGAACTCATTTGCCTATCAAACATGGAGAACCTCAATGCCGTATTCATCAATGACGGTATGCTACAGTATGAACGCCTGATCAAACTAAACCGAATTGCCATCCAGCAGATGAAGATTCTTGAAGATACTGATGGCAGAAAATATTTAAAGTAAAGATAGAAATGGGGTAAAAGACATTCTGTATATTTATACAATAATATGCATAAATATACAATATTGAGAGTGGGTTGAGAAAGGCATGATATTACGGTCTGAAAGCCTTGGTTTTAGGTTGTGAAACCAAGGGTTTTACAGCCTGAAACCAAGGGTTTCACGACCTGAAACCAAGGGTTTCGCAAATGAAAGGTATCAATAAAAAAAGTTGAAAGTAAAAGGGCCTATTTCTGAAAAAACTGTTACATTTTTAAACAATATTTTGTTAACAGATGTAAAATACAAGAACATACCCATTTTGCATAAATATTCATTTTAACAAGTATTACAAAGCTGTTTCAGCCCTTCGCCTCGATATTGCATAAAACAAGACTTGACCTACATCACGCCACATTTTTGAAGATTTTTACAATTAAGGCCCCCAAACAGCACAAAAAAGGGTTGTTGCGCAA
>CAKQFW010000059.1 GCA_934230965.1 uncultured Prevotella sp. | reverse complement strand
GTATGACGCTGCCCACGAGCACGACGCTTGCGGCGTGGGAATGGTAGTGAACATTCACGGCAATAAGAGCCATGAACTGGTAGACAATGCACTGAAAGTGTTGGAAAACATGCGTCACCGTGGTGCCGAAGGTGCCGACGGCCGCACTGGTGATGGTGCGGGCATCATGCTTCAAATTCCTCACGAGTTTATTTTGCTGCAAGGCATCCCCGTGCCCGAGAAGGGTAAGTATGGCACAGGCCTTGTTTTTCTGCCAAAAGACACCGACCGCCAGCAGCACATCCTCAGCATCATGATTGAGGAGATTGAGCGCGAGGGCCTTCAGCTTATGCACTTGCGCAACGTGCCCACCAACCCCGACTGCCTGGGCGAGGCCGCGCTGAGCACTGAGCCCGACATCAAACAAGTGTTTGTTACGGGTGTTACCGATGACAAGCTCGACACCTTCGACCGTACCTTATATATAATAAGGAAGAAGATTGAGCGCCGTGTCAACGATTCTGATTTCTATATTTGCTCGCTTTCAAGCAAAAACATTATTTATAAAGGCATGCTCTCCAGCATGCAGGTGCGCCAATATTTCCCCGACCTCACCAACAATTATTTTACGTCGGGCTTGGCGCTCGTCCACTCACGTTTTTCAACCAACACCTTCCCCACCTGGAGCCTGGCCCAGCCTTTCCGCCTCTTGGCCCACAATGGCGAGATTAACACCATTCGTGGCAACCGCTCGTGGATGAAGGCGCGCGAGAGTGTGCTCTCAAGCGAAGCCTTAGGCGACATTCGCGACATCTCGCCCATCGTGCAAGAAGGCATGAGTGACTCGGCTTCGCTCGACAACGTGTTCGAGTTTTTCGTGATGAGTGGCCTCTCGCTGCCCCACGCTATGGCCGTGATGGTGCCCGAGAGTTTTAACGACAAGAACCCCATTCCCGAAGACCTGAAAGCCTTCTACGAGTATCATTCAATCTTGATGGAGCCGTGGGATGGCCCTGCCGCCTTGCTCTTTAGCGATGGGCGCTTTGCTGGCGGACTGCTCGACCGTAACGGTTTGCGTCCTGCCCGCTATACCATTACCAAGAACGATACCATGGTGGTAGCCTCAGAGGTGGGCGTGATGGATTTCGACCCCACCGAGATTGCCGAGAAGGGCCGCCTTCAGCCTGGCAAGATACTGCTTATCGACACGCAAGAAGGCAAGATATATTATGATGGCGAGATTAAAGACCGCTTGGCCAAGGCACATCCCTACCGCCAGTGGCTGTCAACCAACCGTATACAGCTTGAGAAGTTACACTCTGGCCGAAAGGTAGACAATAGCTTGCCCGACTTGTTGCGCCACGAGATAGAGTTTGGCTTTGGCGAAGAAGATGTTGATGGCACCATCGTGCCCATGTCGACCAAGGGCCAAGAGCCCACGGCAGCTATGGGTAACGACACGCCGCTGGCCGTGCTCTCTGACCGTCCACAAATCTTCTTCAACTATTTCCGCCAGCAGTTTGCACAGGTTACCAACCCCGCCATCGACTCTATTCGCGAGAACCTCGTCATGTCGCTCTCCGAGTATATCGGCCGCGTGGGCACAGGCATCCTCACCCCCGACGAAACCAACTGCAAGATGGTGCGCCTGCCGCACCCCATACTGACCAATACGCAGCTCGACATACTGTGTAACATACGCTACAAGGGCTTCAACACTGTAAAGTTGCCCATCGTGTTCGAATGTGCCAAGGGCGAAGATGGCCTTCGTGAGGCCCTCGACGACCTGTGCAAGCAGGCCGAGCGCAGTGTAGACGATGGTTACAACTACATCATCCTCTCTGACCGCGACATCGACGCCGACCACGCCGCCATACCATCGTTGCTGGCCGTAAGCGCCGTGCACCACTACCTTATCTCTGTGGGCAAGCGTGTGCAAACAGCCCTTATCGTTGAGAGTGGCGAGATACGCGAGGTGATGCACGCTGCCCTGTTGTTAGGCTATGGTGCATCGGCCCTCTGCCCATACCTCACCTACGCCATCCTTGACGATCTGGTGAAGCGTGGCAAGATACAAGAAAACTATGAAACCGCCGAGGCCAACTATATCAAGGCCGTGAAGAAAGGCTTGTTCAAGATTATGGCTAAGATGGGTATCTCTACCATCCGCTCTTATCGTGGCGCCAAGATTTTTGAGAGCATCGGCCTGAGCGAGAGTCTGCTGAAGACCTACTTCGGCACCGACATCTCTACTGTGGGCGGCATTGGCTTGGCCACCATCGCTCGCGACGCCATTGCCTTGCACAACAAAGCCTTTGAGAAAGAGGTGCAAACCGACTTCCTCCCCAATAACGGACAGTTCCACTGGCGCCGCGACGGTATTCGCCACGCCTGGAACCCCGAAACCATTGCTAAGCTGCAACTGGCCACCCGCACGGGCAACTATGATAAGTTTAAAGAGTTTTCAAAGTCGGTTGACGAGAAGAATGAGCCCATCTTCCTTCGCGACTTCTTCGACTTCCGCCATGCGCCCATCGACATCAACGAGGTAGAACCCGTTGAAAGCATTGTTAAACACTTTGTTACAGGCGCCATGTCGTTTGGTGCGCTCTCAAAAGAGGCACACGAGGCATTGGCACTGGCCATGAACAAGTTGGGCACCCGCAGCAATACAGGCGAGGGTGGCGAAGACAGCGAACGTTTCCACGCCACCGTCGATGGCATCTCGCTCTCCAGCAAGACCAAGCAGGTGGCTTCAGGCCGCTTCGGTGTCACCACCGAGTATCTGGTCAATGCCGAAGAGATACAAATTAAGGTAGCACAGGGTGCTAAGCCTGGCGAGGGCGGACAGCTGCCTGGCTTCAAGGTGAACGAAATTATTGCCAAGACGCGACACTCTATCCCTGGCATCTCGCTCATCTCGCCGCCACCACACCACGATATCTATTCAATTGAAGACTTGGCACAGCTCATCTTCGACCTGAAGAACGTCAACCCCAAGGCTGCCATCAGCGTGAAGCTGGTAGCCGAGAGTGGCGTGGGAACCATTGCCGCTGGTGTGGCTAAAGCCAAGGGCGACCTCATCGTTATCTCTGGTGCCGAGGGTGGTACGGGTGCTTCGCCTGCTTCGAGCATGCGCTTTGCAGGCATCTCGCCCGAGATAGGTTTAAGCGAGACACAGCAAACGCTGGTGAAGAACGGCCTTCGTGGCCAGGTGCGCCTACAGGTTGACGGCCAACTGAAGACGGGCCGCGACGTGATAATGATGGCGCTGCTGGGTGCCGAGGAGTTCTCGTTTGGCACCGCTCCCCTCATCGTGCTGGGCTGCGTGATGATGCGCAAGTGTAACCTGAACACCTGCCCCATGGGTGTGGCTACACAAGACCCGAAGCTTCGCGCCCACTTCCGCGGACGCTACGAATATGTGGTCAACTATTTCACCTTCCTCGCACAAGAGGTGCGCGAGTATTTGGCCCTCATGGGCGCCCGCACACTGAACGAGATTGTGGGACATACCGAACTTATCATACCGCGCCACGACGAGAGTGGCACTAAGACCGCCACGCTCGACTTCCGCCGATTGCTCTACAAAGAACAGGGCGACACCACGCTCTACCACACCAAAGAGCAGAAGCACGACCTAAGCGATGTGCTCGACCAGCAACTCATTCGTGGTGCACAGCGCGCCATTGCCGATGGCGAAGAGGTGAACCTCGACTTTGCCATCAAGAACACCGACCGTGCCGCGGGCGCTATGCTTAGCGGACTGATAGCCGAGAAATATGCGGGAGCCGGATTGCCCGATAAAACCATCAACGTTAAGTTTAAGGGTTCGGCAGGTCAAAGCTTTGGTGCCTTCCTCACACACGGCATCGACTTTAAGCTTGAAGGCGAGTGTAACGACTACTTTGCCAAGGGCCTCTCAGGCGGACGTGTGAGCATCTTGCCTCCCATACGCTCTAACTTTGCTGCCGAAGATAACATCATAGCCGGAAACACAGGCCTGTATGGTGCCACCAGCGGCGAACTGTATGTTAACGGTAAGGTGGGCGAGCGCTTTGGCGTAAGAAATTCGGGCGCCATCGCTGTTATCGAAGGTGCTGGCGACCACTGCTGCGAGTATATGACGGGCGGACGTGTGGTAGTGCTGGGCGAAACGGGCCGCAACTTTGCCGCTGGTATGTCGGGCGGCGTGGCCTACGTGTGGGATAAGAACCACAACTTCGACTATTTCTGTAACATGGATATGGTGGAGATAAACCTCGTCGACGATACCAGCTACCGCAAAGAGCTGCACGAACTTATCCGCCAGCATTATCTCTACACAGGTTCTAAGTTGGCGCGCACCATGCTCGACGACTGGAGCCGATATGTTGAAGACTTCATCCAGGTAGTGCCCATCGAGTATAAGCGGGTGCTGCAAGAAGAACAGGTGAAGAAGCTGCAGCAGAAGATAGCAGATATGCAACGCGATTATTAAAATGCTTCTTCACTAAACGATACATTTCAACATTACAATCCCTTATATTATGGGCAATCCAAAAGCATTTTTAACAATCCCCCGTAAAGAGGCGGGATATCGACCGATACACGACCGCATCCACGACTTTGGCGAAGTGGAGCAGACACTAAATAGTAACGACCGTCGCCAACAAGCATCACGCTGCATGGACTGTGGCGTGCCCTTCTGCCACTGGGCCTGCCCCCTGGGCAACAAGCCGCCCGAGTGGAACGACGCACTGTATAAAGGCGACTGGGAACTGGCTTATCGCTTATTGAACGCCACCAACGACTTTCCTGAGTTTACGGGCCGCATCTGTCCGGCCTTGTGCGAGAAGGCGTGTGTGCTGAACCTCATGGAGCATGAGCCTACCACCAACCGCGAAGACGAGGCTGCCATTACCGAGCATGCCTTTGCCGAAGACTTCATACGCATACATCACCCCGAGCGCAATGGCAAACGTGTGGCCGTGATAGGCGCTGGCCCTGCTGGCCTTGTGGCTGCTAACCGTCTGAACCTAAAGGGCTACAGCGTAACGGTGTTTGAAAAGAACGAGGCGGCAGGCGGACTGCTACGCTACGGCATCCCCAACTTTAAGTTGAACAAACAGGTTATCGACCGCCGCTTGCGTTTGCTTGAGCAAGAGGGCATCGTGTTTGAATATGGCCAAGACATCGACGTTACGCATCTGCCCGAGGGCTTCGATGCCTACGTCATTGCCACAGGCACGCCCACCGCACGCGACCTAAACATTCCAGGCCGCGACCTTAAAGGCGTATATTTCGCCCTTGAGATGCTGTCGCAGCAAAACCGTGTGCTGGCTGGCGCCGAGTTTAAGAAAGACCAGCTGGTAAACGCCAAGGGCAAAGATGTGCTGGTTATTGGCGGTGGCGATACGGGCAGCGACTGCATAGGCACGGCACACCGACAGGGATGCAAGTCGGTAACGCAGATAGAAATTATGCCCAAGCCTCCCGTAGGCCCTGACGACCCCAAGAACCCGTGGCCCAACTGGCCGCGCACCCTGAAGACAACGTCGAGCCACGAAGAGGGTTGCACCCGTCGCTGGAACATCAATACGCTCGAGTTCTTGGGCAAGGATGGCAAGCTAACGGGTGTGCGTGTGCAAGAGATTGACTGGAAGCCGAACCCCGAGGGTGGCCGCCCCATCATGATAGAAAAGGGCAAACCCGAGGTGATAAAGGCCGACATGGTGCTGCTGGCTATGGGCTTCATCAAGCCCCAGCAGCCGCAGTTTGCTGATAACGTGTTCGTGGCTGGCGATGCTGCCAACGGTGCCTCGCTGGTGGTGCGCGCCATGGCCAGCGGACGAAAGATTGCTGCCGATGTTGACCAATTTCTTATAAAGTAATTCCTTCTTATCACATCATGAGGTAAAAAGATAGGCAGCTTATAGTGGAGGCCGGTGCCCGATAGGGTATCGGCCTTTTTTGGGGACAGAAGCCCCTCCCCCGCGCCGCGCTGTCGCGCGGCTTTCCCCTCCCCGTCGGAGAGGGGAGTGAATAGCCTTGCTTCTTGTTGGAGGACGGGGCGTAGTTAAGTGAAGAGTGAAGAATTCATGTGATGAGCAAAGCAAACCATAGTAGGACGGTGGTCTCCGCGCCCCGTCCTCCAGCAAGAAGACTCCTGTACAAAGATATTTCGCGCTGCGCGCGTTTGTTTTAAAACATTAATTATCATTAATTGAACATTAATTAAACATTAATATTCGCGCTGCGCGCGTTCTTTAAAACATTACTCTTCATTAATACTCGCGCTTCGCGCGTTCTTTCTCAAACACGAATTATCATGAATTATCCACGAATTGAACCACAAATTATCCAAGTAGGACGGTGGTCTCCGCGCCCCGTCCTCCAGCACCCAAATAAACTGCCCCACCCCCAACCCCTCCCCGTCGGAGAGGGGAGTGAATACCCTCGCTTCTTGTTGGAGGACGGGGCACGGAGACCACCGTCCTACTTTAAGAGTGCATCTACTATCTGCTTTCAATCTGTGTTCGTTTAAATATTCAGAGATAATAATTCGTGGTTCAATTCATGGATAATTCATGACAATTCGTGTTCATAACAAACGCGCGCAGCGCGAATATTAATGTTTAATTAATGTTCAATTAATGGGAATTAATGTTTAAAAACTACAACGCGCGAAGCGCGGAATATCTAACAAGCAGTTTGGTTGCTGGAGGACGGGGCACGGAGACCACCGTCCTACTTTAAGAGTGCATCTATCTGTGTTCGTTTAATTATTCAGAGATAATAATTCATGGTTCAATTCATGGATAATTCATGACAATTCGTGTTTACATCAAACAAACGCGCGAAGCGCGGAGTAGGTATTAGCGCCCTACATAAACCAAAAAAGGAAACATCCTTGTGGGACATTTCCTTTTCCTTTAAATTAAGATGTGTGTAGGGAGTAGGGACGATCGGGCTCGAACCGATGACCTCTGCAATGTGACTGCAGCGCTCTAAACCAGCTGGGCTACGCCCCTATATACCTTCGTGAGTATCTTTGATATACGGGTGCGAAGGTACTGCTTTTTAATGAGACGACAAAATGTTTTCCTCGTTTTTTTGTTCTTAGTTAAAATAAGTATCGAAAATTCTATGTAACAGAGGCTCATTTATTTGATAGGCTCCAAGTATAAGTTAGTTTATTATCCCCAATGGGGACAATTACATTTAATGTGTGACCTTTCTTTATTTTAATATTCATATATCCACATAACGTATCACCATTATGTATGGTGTTCTTTTTTAAATATCCCTTGTTATGTTCTTCTACATCTTTATGGGCTTTGCTTTCAATATAACTATTCTGTGTTGCAGCAGCGGCATGAGCTTGTGCTGATTTAGAATAATTGAATTCGTTTGTTTCTATTGTATAAGTTCTTCCCAAAAAAGAGTGTGTTTCTTGTTTTTTTTCAACACCTGCAGCAACTGCACTTAAATTATTATTGATAATAAGGGCGTTGTTTTTGTCTTTGATTATTTGGCTAAAATCATCAGCAGAGAAGACTTTTGCTATTACTACATTGTTTTTCTTATTGATAAAAAATGCTTGTACATTATTAGGATCAAATAAATAACTGTCCCCTGATGAATTTCCTAATTCTAATTCAATCTGATAGTATTCTCCATATTCATCATTGATTAGATTACATGTTATCCCAACCGAAAAGCCATTGACATTTTTGTGCACCCATTCTTTTCCATCTATGTATTCAATTGTATAGGTGGTATCATTTTCTATAGGAATAAACTTTTGTGCATTAACTTTTGTAATAAAAGATAAAATAAGAAATATCAATAAAAAATTTAGTTTCATAGCAATTGTATTATATAATTTATTGGGGATATTGAATATTAAACCTATAAATGGCAAAAGTTTTTTCAATACTTTTGCCATTTTAGGGCACACTAACTCATCAATTTTGCAAAACAAAATGAACCCCTGGATATAGGGTTACTATTTCTTTAGAACACATTGGGCGTTTTTTGATGCACCATTCAATAGGATAACAGTCACTTGTTTTTAGTTTTACTCATGAATGCGTCTTATGGCGTTCTTTCGTATTATTCCTGACTTGGGCTTTTACCTCACCCTTAGCCTGAGTCTTTCCCGCATTCACGATAGTAAAGTCGAGCTGTTTCTTCTCAAGGTTGGCGCGTGCCACTTTAATGCGGATGGGGTCGCCAAGCTGGTAGCGGTGGTGGCGACGTCGGCCCACGAGGCAGTAGTTGCGCTCGTCAAAGTCGTAGTAGTCGTCATCGAGGTCGCGCATGGGCACCATGCCTTCGCAGTGGTTCTCGTCAATCTCGCAGTAGATGCCAAACGACTGTATGCCAGAGATATGCGCATCAAACTCTTCGCCCAGCTTATCGCCCATAAACTCTACCATCTTATATTTTATCGAGTCGCGCTCGGCGTTAGCCGCCACCTGTTCCATATCGCTGCAGTGCTCGCACAGCTCTTCATAGTGCTCTTTGTTAGCGCTACGTCCGCCATTCTGATAGCGGGTGATGAGGCGGTGTACCAGCGTGTCGGGGTAACGACGTATGGGCGATGTAAAGTGAGTGTAGTAGTCGAACGCCAGACCGAAGTGTCCGATGTTGTGTATCGAATATTTTGCCTTCATCATGGCGCGCAAGGCCACCAGCTGTATGAGGTTTGCCTCGTTCGTGCCGCTGCAGTCGTCCATCAGCTTGTTCAGGGCTCTTGCCGTGGCGCCCTTGGTGCCTTCGGTCTTCATCTTATAGCCAAATTTCACCACAAACTCGCGCAGCGTTTCCAACTTCTGTGGGTCTGGATTATCGTGCACACGGTATGGCAATGTCTTGGGGTTTTTGCCCTTCTTCACCTTGCCCACGCTTTCGGCCACGGTGCGGTTAGCCAGCAGCATAAACTCCTCAACCAGCTTGTTGGCATCTTTCGATCGTTTAAAGTAGCAGCGTGTGGGTTTGCCCTTCTCATCAACATCGAAGTGTAGCTCTTCGCGGTCGAAGCGCACGGCGCCGTTCTTGAAACGAGCCTCACGCAAGCGTTTGGCCAGGCGGTCGAGCGTGATCAGCTGGGTGGCGTTCTCGCCCTTATAGCCTTTGGGGCCAGGGGCGGGTGCTGGCTGATTGGTGCCATCAACCACGCCATTGTCTTCAAGCAGCTGCTGCACCTCTTCGTAGGCGTAGCGGCGGTTTGAGCGTATGATGGTGTGCACGATGCGGTATGAGCGCACCATGGCATCTTCGTCGAGCAAGAAGATGACGCTGAAGGCCAACTTATCTTCGTCGGGGCGCAACGAGCAGATGAAGTTGCACAGGCGCTCGGGCAACATAGGTATGGTGCGGTCTACAAGGTATACGCTGGTGGCGCGCTTTGCAGCCTCGCGGTCGATGATAGAGCCTTCAGTAACATAGTGGCTTACGTCGGCAATGTGTACGCCCACCTCCCACAGTTTGCCATCTTCGGCACGACGTATTGAGAGAGCGTCGTCAAAGTCTTTGGCGTCGCGGGGGTCGATGGTACAGGTGAAGACGTTACGGAAGTCTTCGCGCTCCTTCTCGTCTTCGGGTGTAATCTCGCCCGTAATCTTGTTGGCAGCCTCTTCAACGTTCTTCGGATAGCGGTAAGGCAGGCCATACTGTGCCAAGATGGTGTTCATCTCAACATCGTTATCGCCCGTGGGGCCTATCACGTCTACCACCTCGCCCACCACGTTTTTATGGTCGGCATCGGGCCACTGTGTGATCTTTACCACAGCCTTGTCGCCTGTTTTTCCGCCACGCAGCTTCTTACGCGGTATGATAATGTCGTGGGTGTAGAGGGTGCCGGGGGTTACGAGCACGGCCAGGTCTTTGTCTACTCGCAGGGTGCCCACAAAGGTGTCGCGGGCGTGCTGCAGAATTTCTATCACCTGTGCCTCTTTAATGTGGTTGCGGCGACGCGCCATAACCGACACGCGCACACGGTCGCCATTGAGCGCATACATCGAGTTGCGCTCGGCCACAAACAGTGGTGTGCTACCATCGTCGGGGGTAAAGGTGTTTTTGCCGTTTGCCTTGCGTATGAAGGTGCCCTCTTGCAGCTGCCCCTTGGTGTTGAGACGATACTGGTTGTCAGACACACGTGTGAGATAATCGTCCCACGCCATCTCCTCCATAATATCGATGGTCAACATCTTCAGGGGGTGTGTGTCGAGGTGCAACGAGCGGAAAATCTCTTTAAACGAGAGGGTGCGCTCGGCATTGTCGGCGAAAAACTCAACCAGCCTTTTCGACAGTTCCTTTTTGGTGAGGCGCTTGCCTCCTTTCTTTCCTTTTCCCATAATGAAAATATATTGTGTGGCGTGCGCGCGGGTGTTTGGGGCGCACGCGTTGTTAATATCGGTAAGCAGAATATTTTTCTTACTGCAAATAAACAAAATATTTCTGACAATACCACGCCCGTCGCCCTATTTTTTGTTAAAACAGGAAAAACACAACAACATTGAACAACAAAAGAACAATGGCTCAAACAATATTGTTGTAGGCGTAACCATCTTTTTTCGTGCTGCGCACGGGTTTGACGTGAACACGAATGATCATGAATTATCCACGAATTAATCCACGAATTATTATTGCTGAATGTTTAAACGAACACAGATAGATAATGCACTCTTAAAGTAGGACGGTGGTCTCCGTGCCCCGTCCTCCAGCAACAGCCCCTCCCCCAACCCCTCCCCGCTGGAGAGGGGAGTGAATACCCTCACTTCTTGCTGGAGAACAGGGCACGGAGGCCCTGTTCTACTATGA
>CAKQFW010000058.1 GCA_934230965.1 uncultured Prevotella sp. | reverse complement strand
CTATATGCAGTTGGGATGGAAAGAGCGTATTCTTACTACTGACAACCAGCCTGTTATCAACGCTGTATCGGGACTGCCAGAACAATATAGCCGAACGCTCAACTACCTTCAAGTGCCTGTTTTTGCCCATTTGGCATGGGGAAAAGAGCACAGTGGTATGCAGCTTTTCTTTCAATTGGGCCCGCAGTTTGGCTATTTGTTAAGCGAAAAGACAACCACTAACTTTAATTTTAAGGATCGCAATACTGCCGACCGTTCAAATGTGGTTTGTGCTCAAGATACGATGGCCGTTGAAAATAAGTTTGATTATGGCATTGCTGCAGGAGCAGGTGTAGAACTTAGTGTGCGTCGAGTGGGGCATTTCTTGCTTGAGGGCCGTTACTATTATGGCCTCGGTAATATTTATGGCGACTCAAAGCGCGACTACTTTTCAAAGTCGAATAACAGCAGCATCGTCATAAAGTTAACATATCTGTTCGATGTGGTTCGCACAAAGCATTGATATACTGGTTGTGATGCTGCATGAATAAGATGTCGTATAAATAAGATATTGTAATAAATAATATCGTATATAAATTAAACCAAAAATATAATTACTTATGTTTGAAAATCAACCAAAAGGTCTTTATGCCTTGGCCTTGGCAAACACTGGTGAGCGTTTCGGCTATTATACCATGTTGGCCATCTTTGCGTTATTCATGCAAGCAAAGTTCGGATGGTCAGAAGCCCAGGCAGGACAGATTTATGCCATCTTCTTGGCAGTAGTTTATTTTGCACCTCTTTTCGGAGGTATGTTAGCCGATAAGATTGGTTATGGCAAATGCATTACCATAGGTCTTGCCACCATGTTCTTGGGCTATTTAGCTCTTGCCATGCCTTCAGAGGCCGATACCAATGGTATGTTAACCATGTTTACAGGCTTGGCATGTGTGTCGCTGGGCACTGGTTTGTTTAAGGGTAACCTTCAGGTGCTGGTAGGCAACCTGTATGATGATCCCAAATATCAGTCGCGTCGCGACTCAGCGTTCAGCCTTTTCTACATGGCCATCAATATTGGTGCTATGTTTGCACCCTCAATGGCAAAATGGATTACCAACCTTTACCTGTCGCAGTATGGCTTTACATACGATGCAGCCAATACCGATCCTGCATATCTTAAGGCTCTCTCAGGTGCCTATGGACTATGTTTTGGTGTGGCATGTATATCATTGATTTTATCGGCAGTTATCTATTTCGCCTGTCGCAATTGGTTTAAGCATGCCGATGTTACCGCACAGCAGGCAGCCAAAGATCATGACAAGAACATTGAACCCCTTACTCCGAAACAAGAAAAAGACCGTATCATTGCGTTACTGCTTGTGTTTGCTGTAGTGATTTTCTTCTGGATGGCTTTCCACCAGAACGGTTCTGCCCTTACTTTCTTTGCAAAGAAATATACCAACCTCACCGTGGGTGGTGGTATGCGTGTGTGGTTTAACATCTTTAGCCTTGCACTCATTGCCCTTTCTGTTTATACAGGCTTTGGAGCCTTGCAGTCGAAGACCTCTCGAAACAAGGTTATCTGCTCTATCATAACCCTGGCATTGTGGGGTGGAGCTTATGCGCTGTATAACATTATGGATAATCCTACGATGGCACAGCCTTCCGACTTCCAGCAGTTTAACCCCTTCTTTGTTGTGGCCCTCACACCGTTCAGTATGGCCTTCTTTGGCTCACTGGCCAATCGTGGTAAAGAGGTGAGCGCTCCTACACGTATTGCTTGGGGTATGCTTGTTGCAGCCATTGGCTTTGGCGTTATCACCTTGGCTTCTACCGATTTGATATCGCCGATGGCTCTTGGCGACAAACAAACACAGAGCATCCTGTCGCCGTCATGGCTTATCTCTACTTATTTCACCCTTACCCTTGCCGAGCTGCTTTTGTCGCCTATGGGCATCTCATTTGTATCAAAGGTGGCGCCTCCCAAGTATAAGGGTCTGATGATGGGCGGATGGTTCGTAGCTACTGCTATAGGCAACTATCTCAGCTCTATTCCCTCAATGCTTTGGAATAAGATTCCTCTTATGTATAACTGGGGAATCCTCATTGCACTCTGCCTTGCCAGTGCGTTTGTAATGTTTGCCCTTTTAAAGAAGCTGAAACAGATGACCGCCTAATTTTTGATGGCGTCTTCTGAACAAATAGTATAATTCATAGCCCCCGCCCTGTAAAAAACTGTGTTTACAGGCTGGGGGCTTTTCTTTTTTATCGTTGTTAACGTCTTTTGGTGCCATCATTATTTGGCGCTTTAAGCAATTTATATTATCTTTGCCCCAATATTAAAAAACGAAAAATCTATTAATAAGATGAACATTAAAGTACGTTTAGCCTTGATGAATTTCCTCGAATTTGCCGTTTGGGGAGCCTATCTCACATCAATGAGCAATTATCTTGGCCATGCTGGTATGGGCGCTGAAGTAAAGTGGTTTTATGCCATTCAGGGCATTGTTTCTATTTTTATGCCCACCATAATGGGTATTCTTTCCGACAAATATGTTCAACCCCAGCGCATGCTTGGCATTTGCCATCTGTTAGCTGGCATAGGCATGATAGCCCTGTTCTATCTTGGCATGACCCAAGCCAATCCTGACAAGACAACGTTTATCTCCATCTATACGCTTAGTGTGGCCTTCTATATGCCCACATTAGCATTGTCAAACACCGCTGCCTTTACCATATTAAAGAACAACAGTCTTGATACGGTAAAAGATTTTCCGCCCATTCGTGTGCTGGGCACCGTGGGCTTCATTGTTACCATGTGGTTTGTCAATTGTGCTGCTTTAGACGATAGCGGCTTTTCTTTTGGATTTGCTGCTAACGACTTTAAGTTTCAGTACACCCATCTTCAGTTTCTCGTGTCGGGCATCCTCGGCATCATTCTTTTTGCTTATTGCATGACATTGCCGGCATGCCCCATCGTGAAGCGTCAAGAGAAGACCAGTTTGTCTGACATGTTAGGCTTCAGTGCCTTTAAACTTTTCAAGCAAAAGAAGATGGCATTGTTTTTCATTTTCTCTTGTTTGCTCGGCATGTCGTTGCAGGTAACTAACACCTATGCCACACCGTTTATCACCAGCTTCAAGGGCGACCCCTTGTTGGCTGACACTTTTGCTGCCAATAATGCCACGCTGTTAGTGTCTATCTCACAGGTATCCGAGGCGCTTTGCATCCTTATGATACCCTTCTTCTTGCGCCGCTATGGTATAAAA
Source organism: uncultured Prevotella sp. (assembly GCA_934230965.1). GTDB lineage: Bacteria > Bacteroidota > Bacteroidia > Bacteroidales > Bacteroidaceae > Prevotella. The sequence continues at coordinate 7,573 of CAKQFW010000058.1, read as the reverse complement.
ACCGTTATGCTCATTGCTATGTTAGCATGGGTAGTACGTTTTGGCTTCTTTGGTTTGGGCAATCCGGCTATGCCTGGCGTCTTGCTGTTTGTTGTGTCATGCATTGTTTATGGTGTGGCTTTCGACTTTTTCAATGTTTCTGGCGGATTGTTTGTCGACCAGAAGTGCGAGGCCAGCGTCAGAGCATCGGCACAAGGCCTATTTATGCTAATGACCAATGGTTTAGGAGCCACCATCGGCACCCTGCTTGCTGGCGAGGTTGTCAATGCCCACTGTCAGTGGCAAGGCGATTATCTGCTGGGCGACTGGCAAACCTGTTGGTACATCTTTGCTGCTTATGCTCTTGTGGTAAGCGTGCTGTTTGCTCTGGTGTTCCGCACTAAGAGTTCTGAAGAAGCGGCATAGTGTCGGCCTCTTCTACTCATCTTCTTCAGCCTCTCTTTCATATTAGCATGCATAGCATTTTATGTGAAAGAGAGACTGATTGTTTTATTCCTCATCACCCTATTTCTCAGTAAGAGATATTAAAGCAAAAATAATAAGCAAGCGGTATATATATGGACAACATACTATTAAAATTGAAAAGCGTCAGTTCTATCATGGGCTTTGACGAAGGGGCATTGCTGATACTTGTTAACGAGGCCCAAACTCACCAGCTGTCCATAACCTGCGACAAATATATGGCGCGCCAGTTGTGCCTTCGCATGAAGCACGACAGCCGCACCCGTAAGTTGCTGCCTGAGGTGATGTGCCGATTGCTACATCTTGACGATGCCGAGGTGGCCAAGGCCTACGAGCTGATTATCTACGACATTATTGAGGGCGAATATAAAGTGTTGTTGGTAAACAACGCTCAAAACACGTGTGAGAAGCTTCGCGCCAGCGATGCCATATTGTTGTCGTTAGTGTCAAACATACCGCTCTATATTTTTAAACAAGTGTTTGAACAGCAAAGCACCCCTTACATAGCTGGCAGCCGAGACCTGGCATTGCCCCTCAATGCACTGACCGATAGCATGCTGAAGTCGGCATTAGAGATGGCTGTAGCTAAAGAAAACTACGAGTTAGCCACCCATATACGCGACGAGATAAAGCGTAGGAACAGTATATAACGCCCCCTCCTCGTTTATTGATAAAGCAGAGACACAATTGATAGGGTAGAGAAGCACCTGTTTTTCTACCTTTAAACAGATAGATTATGAAAGAAGCACGATATTTTTATGTACCTCAGGCGACCGATAGAAACGAGCTGCCTACTGAAGAAGCCACCCATGCCCTTCGCGTTTTGCGCCTGAAGCCTGGCGACGAGTTGTTTTTGATGGATGGCAACGGTACCTTTTACGAAGCCCATGTTACCCAGGCCGACAAGCATTGCTATTATGAGATAGACCATGCCTTGCCACAAGCTAAAACCTGGACAAGCCATATACATTTAGGTATAGCCCCCACCAAGATGATGGATCGCATAGAGTGGCTGGCCGAGAAAGCCACAGAGATAGGTTTTGACGAGTTGTCGTTTCTCAATTGCAAATTTTCTGAGCGCAAAACCCTTCGTGCCGACCGCATTGAGAAGATAGTGGTGTCGGCAGCCAAACAAAGCCGTAAGCCCTTCTTGCCACAGGTGCACGAGCTCACCCCCTTCACACAATTTATTGATAGCCACACATCTGGGCACCGTTTTATAGCCCATTGTTATGATGAGATAGAGCGTGCCGACTTTTTCGACGAGCTAAATGCCCTTATCGCCAACACAGCCACAGCACCCGATGCTGCCACTGGCGCTGATACCCAGCCGTCTATCACCATATTAGTAGGGCCCGAGGGCGACTTTTCTATTGATGAGGTAAAGCAAGCTATGGCCCAAGGTTACAAGCCCGTATCGTTAGGCAAGAGCCGCTTACGCACCGAAACCGCTGGCCTCTATGCCGTTATGTTGGCACAGTTGGCCACACGCCTGTAAACACACGCCAGTAAACATACCTTCACCACGATAATATATACATATTTATATTGATAAGGCATAAAAGATTGTAACAAACAATGAAATACATATTAAACAAATTGGCCATGTGTTGTTGCACATGCCTCATGTTGCTCACTATGTTGGCATCATGTTCTGATAACCATTATGTCAACGTCATACCCTCAAACAGCACCGCGCTGCTGTCGGTCGATTTAAGCCAAGCGCAGCCCACAGCCTTGCCTTCAGCTCTGTCACGTATCCTTGGCACCACCCAGGCTACCGATTGTGGCATCGACCTGAAAGCCAAGCTCTACGGCTTCGAAACCATTGATGGCAACTTGGGGTTGTGTGCCCGCGTAAAAGATGCCGACAAGCTCGATGCCCTTATCGCTGCACAAGAGGGAAAAAACGGCAATGGCAAGAAGCATCTCTCGGCCGATGTACGTTTCATCCTCATACAGCAATGGCTCTTGGCTTATAACACCGATGTGCTTACCGTGTTAGGCCCTGTCTTGCCAGCAGCCCAAGCCGAGGCCGAGCGCACCGTGCTTAAGATGTTTCAGCAAGACGAGGCTATGAGCATTACCACAACCCCCATGTTTGCCCGTATCGACACTATGCAAGCCCCCATCTGCCTTGTGGCCCAAGCCCAGTCGTTACCTGAAAAGTTTGTGGCCCCCTTCACCCTTGGTGCCCCCAAAGACGCCGATGCCTCACAAATAATGCTCTCGGCCACCATGCATATACAAGATCAGTGCTTGCACATCAATGCCACCCCTTATTCAGATAACAAGCGCATTGATAAAGCCCTGCAGCAGTCGCTTGCCACCTTGCGCCCCATCACCCCCACGCTGGTTAGCGCTTACGATGCCCGCTCACTGTCGGCCCTCTTTCTCAATGTCAAGGGTACTGCTTTCTTGCCCATCCTTCAGCAAAACAGCGGCCTACAGGTGTTGCTTACAGGCGTTAATATGGCCATTGATATCGACAATATCTTGCGCAGTGTTGATGGCGATCTTTGTGTGTCAATGCCTCCCTCGTCGACAGCGTTTACTCCCTCGGCCATACAGCTCACGGCCAAACTGGGGCACAGTGCGTGGCTTAAAGATGTTGACTACTGGAAACAGTCGTGCCCCCAAGGCACCAGCATAACCACCGTTGCAGCCGATACCTATTGTTATTCGGCATCGGCATCAAGCCAGTTCTTCTTCGGCGTCACCCCCACACAGTTTTTCATCAGTGGCCCCTCGTTACAGCAAGCCTTAGGCAGCTGCATACCCACGCAGCACCCCTTGCCCCCCACCATAGCCCATGCCATTGTGGGGCAGCGCATGGCCATGCTTTTAAATGTCGATGCGCTGAAACACCTCGACCCCACAGGCCTCGCCACATCATTAACCAGCACCGTGAAAAACGTACGTTACATTGTTTATACAGTAAGATAATGCAAAAAATTAGTTTTCATAATGTCCTTCCACAGGTCTTCCAGCAGCGTCACGACCTTGCATCAGAGGTATGGCAGCAGGACATTCATTTCGAAAAAGGCCATCTATATCTTGTCGAGGCCGAGAGCGGCCGAGGCAAGAGCACGTTTTGCAGCTACATAGTGGGTTATCGTCACGACTATACAGGCACCGTTCTTTTTGATAACGATGACATAGCCAGCTACGATGTGGCCCGTTTTACCCATCTGCGCCAGCATAATATTAGCTATCTGTTTCAAGAGCTTCGCCTCTTTCCCGAGCTCACAGCGTGGGAAAATGTACTCATCAAGAACAACCTTACACACCATCAGCCTGAGGCCACACTAAAGCAGTGGTTTCAGCAGCTGGGCATAGCCGACAAAATGCACACCCCCGCTGCCCGTATGTCGTTTGGCCAGCAACAGCGTGTGGCCTTGATACGTGCCTTGGCACAGCCCTTCGACTTTCTCATTGCCGATGAGCCCATTAGCCACCTCGACGATGCCAATGCCAGTGTTATGGGCCAAATCATGATGGCCGAAGCCCAGCGTCAGGGCGCTGGCGTTATTGTTACCAGCATAGGTAAACACATTAATCTTCAGTACGAAAAGACATTTAAGCTATGAAACTTCTTTGGAAACTGCTGCGTCAGCACATCAGCATAGCCCAGTTTGTGGGTTTCTTTTTTGCCAATTTGTTAGGCATGTTTATCGTCTTGTTTGGTTTTCAGCTTTATCGCGACGTGCTGCCCATCTTCACGCAAAGCGATAGTTTTATGAAGGGCAACAATGTTATCGTGAGCAAGCGCATAGGCATGGGCACCACCTTTTCGGGGCGTTCAAACACCTTCTCTAACAGCGAGATTACCGACCTCAGTGCCCAGCCCTTTGTCGAGAAGGCGGGCAGCATCACCTCAAGCAATTATAAGGTTACGGCCTCGATGGGCATTAACGGTGCAAACATTCTTAATACCGAATTGTTTCTTGAGAGCCTACCCGACGATTTTGTGCAGATAGACACTGCCCAATGGCATTATACCGCTGGCCAAGACGTGGTGCCCATTATCTTGCCCCGTTCTTATCTCACCATGTATAATTTTGGCTTTGCGCAGAGCCACGCCTTGCCTAAAATATCTGATGGTCTGGTTAGCATGATTAATCTTACGCTCTTTTTGAGTGGCAACGGCCATCAAGCGCAAATTAAAGGTAGGGTTGTGGGCTTCACAAACCAGATAAGTTCTATATTGGTGCCCCAAGCCTTTATGGCATGGAGCAATGGCCTGTTTGCCCCCACTGCCGATGCCTCGCCCTCGCGTCTTATCGTTCAGTTGCATAACGAGGCCGACAAACGCATTGCCCAATACATAGAGCGCAATGGCTATGAAACCGAAAACAGCAATGCCAAGGCCCAGAAAACTACAGCCTTTCTGCAGCTTATGGTGCTTATAGTGGTGGTGGTGGGCCTCACCATCTCTTTGCTCAGCCTCTACATACTTATGCTCAGCATATACCTGCTGGTACAGAAAAACGCCTATAAGCTTGAAAACCTCTTGCTCATAGGCTATAGCCCCGCCCGTGTGTCGCGCCCCTATCAGTGGCTCACCATGGGTCTTAGCTTCAGTGTGCTGGTTATAGCCGTTGTGGCCATTGTCTTTGTGCGCAGCTGTTACATGCCCACACTGGTTATGCTCATGCCCCAGCTGGGCGATGCTTCGCTCATGCCCACCATTGCTCTGGGCCTTGCCTTGTTTGCCCTGGTTTCGGTTATCAATGCCCTTATCATTCGTAAGAAAATTATAAACATTTCAAAATCATAATTTATAATGCGAGAGGCAAACTATAGTAGAACAGGGTCCTACTAATTCATAATGCATAATTCATAACGGGTGAGAGCGGCGAGGCAAACCATAGTAGAACAGGGCCTCCGTGCCCTGTTCTCCAGCCCCCAAAAATATTATCTGAGCCCTACTTTTTATGATAGCAACTTGTGCAGCATATCAAACAGCTCTTCTTCTGTTTGATAAGAATAAATGTTGAAGTAAGCGTTTCCGGTAAGCATGGCCGACAGTTGCGTCTTGCTCTTGTTGTAGAATATGTGGCAAGGAATGTGCCTACTCTCGGCATAGGCCAGCTCATAGCCCACGCCTAACGATGCGTTGCTACATTCGGCCACCACCATGTCGCTCTCCCTCAGCCATGCTGTGCCCTAGTTATATATCTTGGCATCATTAGTTCTTCCTTGTTCCTTAAGGTTGAGGTCGGCCTGGCCTATATGCTCAGTAAGGCAGATGTCATTGGCCTGTATACGTTCAATTATCTTTCTGTAGAGATGGGCAAAATCTCTACCTCCACGAATGGAACCAGCAAAATATATCTTCTTTTTCATAATAAAACCTTAATACTTTTTTTTGATGTGTATGAAGCAAGCATGCTGCCATCTCTGTCGATGCGAAACTTCTACAAATTTAGATAAAAAACTCGAATTATTAACCCGTAGGGGCACAAAAAGACGTTACTTTACTAAGGTTAACCAGAGTGAGGAGGATAACGTAAAAGAAGGGCGTGTTCGTGTTTTGGGGGCCTGAATATTGATGAGCAGCACCAATTGCATAAATATACAGTTTTGAGGTGTATGGAGAGCGTTTTGAGATACCCATCATTTTACAGTCTGAAAGCATGGGTTTTGTGTATAGAAACCAAGGGTTTCACGACCTAAAACCCATGCTTTTGCAAATGAGAGGTATCAACTTTGAAAAGTGAAAGCAATATATATTGCTGCGCTTACAGATTGTAATGAATTTAAATAATATTATGTAAACAAATCTTAAATACCCTGTTTGCATAAATATACACTTTTCTCCTTGTTTCTGTATATTTATGCAAAATTTGAGGAGATGAAAGACACATACATACCGACTGATAGTTCTTCTCTATATGCCCAACCGCTTAAATTCTCTTCCCATTTAAACAAGTTATGCCGAGCGAGATAGCAGCTAATATAGCTCCTACAGCACACACGCCCGTCCACCCCTCGTGCGTCCAAGCGGCTCCAGCACAATAGGTGCCGAATGAGCCGCCTATAAAATAGGTGGTCATGAAGATGGTGTTGGCCCTGTTTGAGGCTTGCGGCATTTCTTGTATACAGCCGCTTTGGTTGCTTAGTTGCAGGCATTGCAAGCCTATATCTACCAAGATAATGGCCACCACAAGTCCTATGAAGGTATCCCCAAACACATAGGCCGTAGCCCATGCTACAAGCTGCAAGCAGGCTCCGCCGATGCTCATCGTTCTTATACCCCATTGGTTCACCAGTTTGCCCACGCCGCTGGCAGCAATGGCTCCTGCTATGCCGCACAGCCCTAATGTTCCCACCATCTCACTACCTGAGAAGAACGGAGCTTGTGCCAACCTGAAGGCCAAGCACGACCAGATGGCCATCATGCTGCCAAAGCTGAAGGCGGCACGAACGGCGTAAAGGCGTATGCGGCCGTTGGTCTTCACAATATTAAAGACGCTTGCCATCAAGCCCTTGTAGGTGCCCACATAATTGTTTTTTATCTGTGGCATAATCTTAAGCGTAAGGGCCATGCACAAAACCATCACCAGCGCTGCTATGATAAACATTTCGCGCCAACCCAACCATTCGCCTATATACCCGCTAACCACTCTCGATGCCAGAATACCCGTGAGCAGTCCTGACAGAACGATGCCCATGTTCTTGCTTTTGTTCTCTTTCTCCGAATATTGTCCTGCTATAGGTATGAAAAATTGCGGAATTACAGAACAAGCACCCAGCAGTAGAGAGGCTCCCCAAACAAACCATATATTGTGAGAGGCAGCTATAACAATGGCCATAATTGCCGCCACCGTCATATTGATGATAATGATGCGCCGACGCGAGTAGAGGTCGCCCATAGGGATGAGGAAACACAGCCCCAGCGCATAGCCTATTTGTGTTACTACGGTTATAAGATTAGCCTCGTGTTCGCTCACCCCCATGTCGTGACGTATCATCTCCAGTAGAGGCTGGTTATAGTAGCAGTTGGCTACGGTCAATCCCGCAATAACAGCCATTGCGAGTAACAAGCTGCGCTTTATGCCTTCGTTTTCTTTCAGTTGTTTCATTATTTTCTTGTTTATCACCGAAT
>CAKQFW010000057.1 GCA_934230965.1 uncultured Prevotella sp. | reverse complement strand
GTACAAAAAACTCCTTTATACATACTTTCCCACCAGCTTTTCTCCCCCTACAGATTTCAGCAGAATAAGTGACACCAAAGGTTCCATGACCTAATGTTTGTATTATCCGGTATTGATTATGGGCTCCAACAAGCAATGTGCCTTCGCAAAGCGGGCATTGGTTAAGATGTATTTCTTTCATTATTTTTATTCTTGTTTTTACTTCATTTTACACCAAGCTTCCTTTAGGATATTGCATGGTAAGACAATGAATAGAGCCATGTTGGCGAATGATGATGTTTGCATCAATGCCTATGATATCGTGTTCGGGGAAAGCCTCGGCAATGATGCGTTTAGCAGTCTCGTCGTTTTCAGCCTGACCATAGGTGGGAACGATAACCGCCCCATTGATAACCAAAAAGTTGGCATAGGTGGCAGGCAACCGCTCGTCGTCATACACGATAGCATCGTTCATAGGCAATGGCAGCAGACGGTAGGGCTTACCCTCGGCCGTGCGCAAGGTGCGCAACTGTTCTTCCAGCGCCTTGAAGTCGGCATACTGTTCATCGTTGGGCAGTGTGGGGGCTATGTATAATAAGGTGTCATTGGGTGCCATGCGCACAATGGTGTCGATGTGTCCATCCGTATCATCGCCCACCAGGTTGCCATGGTCTACCCACAGCACACGGTCGGCTCCCAACGATGCTTTCAGCCGTTCTTCAATCTCATGGCGTGTGAGCGGCTGGTTACGATGTGGTGCCAGCAAACATTGGCTACTGGTAAGAATAGTGCCTCGGCCATCGCTTTCTATCGAACCGCCTTCCAGCACAAAGTTGTTCTCGTCAACATACGTTCCATTAAACGCTCCAGCCTCATACAGCTTACGGTTCAGCGCGTTGTCTTTGCTGGCAGCAAACTTTTCGCCCCAACCATTGAAACAGAAGTCGGCGAGGCGTGCTGGTGCCCCTTTCGCAGTAAGTGTGATGAAGGCGTGGTCGCGTGCCCATGTGTCGTCGTTGTCGCAAGCAAACAGGTGCACGTTCAACATCTCTGCCTCCGTGAGGCGTTCTTCCAGCAGCAGGCGCACGGCTTCAGTGTCGCGAGCGGCAATGAGCAGTAGCTCGTGTTGTGCCACCGCCTGTGCTATCTCAACAAACGTTTGCGTTATCTCTTTCAGATAGGGTTGCCAGTCGGTGTCTTCGTGAGGCCAAGTCAGTTGAACCCCCGCTTGTGGTTCCCATTCGGCGGGCAAAGTATAGTGATGGTCTGTCATGTTTTGCTTGATAAAATAATAGTCTGATGCAAAATTACTTCATTTTTTCCACATTGCCCCTCACTGTGTTTCATTTTTAATGTAAAAATGCGTAACTTTGTCGCCATAACAAACATTCGTACATACAAATCGATGAAAAAGTTCATACTCGATCTTACTGTAAAGTCGGTGACGGCCTTGAGCGACAAGCATGTGCTCATTAAGCTTACCGACGATAAGCCTCTGCCCGAGATGCTCCCCGGACAGTTTGTTGAGGTGCGTGTTGACCAGTCGCCGTCAACCTTTCTCCGTCGCCCCATCTCCATTAATTTTGTTGATCGTGCTGCCAACGAGCTGTGGCTCCTCGTGGCCGCCATTGGCGATGGCACCCGCCGTTTGGCTCAGCTAAAGGCAGGCGATGTGCTCAACTGTGTGTTGCCCTTAGGCAATGGCTTTACCATGCCTACTGATAAGGCTCAGAAAGTGTTGCTCGTAGGTGGTGGCGTGGGCGTGGCACCGCTGCTTTATTTCGGTCAGCAGATAAAAGAAATGGGTGGCGAGCCCACCTTCCTGTTAGGCGCACGCACCGCTACCGACCTGCTTGAGCTCGACCTCTTTGAGGCTGTAGGTCGTGTGTTTGTTACCACCGAAGATGCGTCGGCAGGCGAGAAAGGTTTCGTTACCAACCACTCGGTGTTGAGCCAAGAGCGTTTCGACCAGATATCAACCTGTGGCCCCAAGCCCATGATGATGGCTGTAGCCCGTTATGCCAAGGCCGAGGGCATCAACTGTGAGGTGTCGCTTGAAAACAAGATGGCTTGCGGTGTGGGTGCTTGCCTGTGCTGTGTTGAGAAAACCACCGAGGGCAACGTATGTGTGTGTAAAGAAGGACCTGTGTTGAACATAAACAAATTGTCATGGCAGATTTAAGTGTAAAGTTAGGAAAGTTGGGGATGAAGAACCCCGTGATGACCGCGTCGGGAACCTTTGGCTACGGCATCGAGTTTGCCGACTTCGTGCCCCTCGACCAGATAGGTGGCATTATTGTGAAAGGCACAACACTGGTTCCGCGCGAGGGTAACGACTATCCGCGTATGGCCGAAACCGCACAAGGCATGCTCAACTGTGTAGGTCTGCAGAACAAAGGCGTTGATTATTTCTGCGAGCACATCTATCCGCAGATAAAAGATATTGATACCAACATGATTGTAAATGTGAGCGGATCGTCGCCCGACGACTATGCCGAGTGTGCCGCCCGCATTGATGCCCTTGACAATATACCCGCTATCGAGCTCAACATATCATGCCCCAACGTGAAAGATGGTGGAATGGCCTTTGGTGTAACCTGCGAGGGTGCTGCCAGTGTGGTGCGTGCCGTGCGTAAGCGTTATAACAAAACACTTATTGTAAAGCTGTCGCCCAACGTTACCAGCATAGCCGATATAGCCCGTGCCGTTGAGGCCGAGGGTGCCGACAGCGTGTCGCTCATCAATACCTTGATGGGTATGGCCATTGATATAGAGCATCGCCAGCCGCTGCTCAGCATCTCTACGGGCGGACTTAGTGGTCCTGCTGTGAAGCCCGTTGCCCTGCGCATGGTATGGCAGGTGGCCAAGGCCGTTAACATTCCTGTTATCGGCTTGGGCGGTATCTCGTCGGCCACCGATGCCATCGAATTCCTCATGGCTGGTGCTTCGGCCATTGAGATTGGCACCGCCAACTTCCTCGACCCCGCCATCACCGTAAAGGTGCGCGATGGTATAAATCAGTGGCTTGACGACCACGGATGCCATTCGGTACAAGAAATTGTGGGCTCGCTGAAAGCATAAATGCAATTGTGTGGGGACACAACAAAATAAGGCAAAAATAAACGATAAAAAGGTTTGGTAATAACAAAAAATAACTTACCTTTGCAATTGTTATCCTGAAAGCAATCTTTTTGCCTTAATCAGAAAAAAAACTAATGCCTATTGAGATTAAGAGCGGTAGCCTGTGAAGGCTACCGCTCTTGTTTTTATAGATATATGTTTTTTATTCATTTTTATGCACAATTAATTATTTGTTGTGCATCTATTGTATTAATTTGATAGTAAGAGGCCGTATTTCTCTTACAGATTGTATGTTTTTGGCAAAATCTAATCATTATTCGTTGGCTGTTACATAAAAACTCGTTATCTTTGCACCACAAATCAAGAACATTGTGTATAACAAAAGACTGACAACGGCTACATTTTGATAGCACGTTGCCTAAAAAGAGAGGAAAAAGACACATGAAACATCAGTTGAGAAGTGCTGTGTGCACCGAAGGACGTCGTATGGCAGGCGCAAGAGCCCTATGGGTAGCCACGGGTATGAAACGCGAACAGTTTGGTAAACCCATTATTGCCGTCGTCAATTCGTTCACACAGTTCGTACCAGGACATACACACTTGCACGAAATCGGACAGATTGTTAAGAAAGAGATAGAAAGCATGGGCTGCTATGCTGCCGAATTCAACACCATCGCCATTGACGATGGCATTGCTATGGGTCACGATGGCATGCTTTATTCGTTGCCTTCGCGCGATATTATTGCCGACTCGGTTGAGTATATGGTCAATGCGCATAAGGCCGATGCCATGATTTGCATTTCTAATTGCGACAAGGTTACCCCTGGTATGCTGATGGCTGCCATGCGTTTAAATATTCCCGCCGTGTTCTGTTCGGGCGGCCCTATGGAGGCTGGACGCTGGCGTGGCGAAAATGCCGACCTCATTACCGCCATGGTAAAAGGTGCCGACCCCTCAGTCTCTGATGACGACATGGCACAGATTGAAGGTTGCGCCTGCCCAGGTTGTGGCAGCTGTTCGGGCATGTTTACCGCCAATTCGATGAACTCGCTTACCGAGGCCATCGGTCTTTCATTGCCAGGCAATGGCACCATACTGGCCACCCACAAAAACCGTATCGAGTTGTTCCGTCAGGCTGCTCGACAGATTGTGAAAAACGCGCTGGCCTATTATGAAGATGGCGACGAGAGCGTGCTGCCCCGTAGCATAGCCACACGCGATGCCTTCCTCAATGCCATGACGCTCGACATTGCCATGGGCGGAAGCACAAACACCGTGCTACACCTGCTGGCCGTGGCACAAGAGGGTGGTGTCGACTTCAAGATGGAAGATATCGACCGCCTGAGCCGTCATGTGCCCTGTTTGTGTAAGTTGGCGCCCAACACGCAAAAATATAGTGTGCAAGAGTGTGGCCGTGCAGGTGGCATCTTAGGCATACTGAACGAGCTAAACAAGGGACAACTGCTGCATGGCGATGCCCGCCGTGTTGATGGTCTCACGCTGGCCGAGGCTATGAAGAAATATGACATCACGGCCCAAACCATCGACCCCGAGGCCGACCGCATTTATCACAGTGCCCCAGGCCATAAGTTCTCTACCATCATGGGTAGCCAAGACGCGCAGTGGGAAACCCTCGACACCGACCGCGCCGAAGGTTGCATACGCGACCTGCAGCACGCCTACACCAAAGACGGTGGCCTGGCAGTGCTCTTTGGCAACATTGCCCAAGACGGCTGCGTGGTAAAAACTGCTGGCGTCGACCCAGCCATCTGGAAGTTTAGTGGTCCTGCCAAGGTGTTCGACTCGCAAGAGGCTGCCTGTGAAGGCATCTTAGGGGGCAAGGTGGTGAGTGGCGATTGCGTTGTTATTACGCACGAAGGCCCCAAGGGAGGCCCTGGCATGCAAGAGATGCTTTACCCCACATCATATATAAAGAGCATGCACTTGGGCAAAGAGTGCGCCCTCATTACCGATGGTCGTTTCTCGGGTGGCACCAGTGGCTTGAGCATTGGCCACATCTCGCCCGAAGCCGCCGCTGGTGGCAACATAGGCAAGATAAAAGATGGCGACATTATAGAGATTGACATTCCTAACCGCAGCATCAATGTGCGCCTGTCTGATGAAGAGTTGGCAGCACGCCCGCAGCAGCCTGTTACCCGAAAACGCGAGGTGTCGAAGGCATTGCGAGCCTATGCTCAGAGCGTGAGCTCGGCCGATAAAGGTGGTGTAAGAATGATTTAAAAAAAACGTATTAGAACAAGTATTGATTATGGAACAGATAACAGGAGCCGAAGCGCTGATGCGATCGCTCAAGGCCGAAGGGGTAACCACCATCTTTGGCTATCCTGGCGGAGCCATCATGCCCGTTTTTGATGCCCTTTACGATTATACACGAGGCGAAAAGAAAGCCTTTAACCATATACTGGTGCGCCACGAACAGGCCGCCGCACATGCTGCCGAGGGCTATGCCCGCGTGAGTGGCGAGGTGGGCGTTTGCCTGGTAACCAGCGGACCTGGCGTAACCAATACCCTCACAGGTGTGGCTGATGCCATGATGGACTCTACCCCCATCGTGGTGATTGCCGGACAGGTGGGCGTGGGCGCCTTAGGAACAGATGCCTTTCAAGAGGTCGACCTCGTGGGCCTTTCGCAACCTATCAGCAAATGGAGCTACCAGATACGTCGACCCGAAGATGTGGCTTGGGCCATCAGTCGTGCCTTCTACATTGCACGTTCAGGACGTCCGGGCCCCGTGGTGCTCGACTTTCCCAAGAACGCACAGATACACACTGCCGAATGGCAGCCCATGCACGTGTCGTCAATACGCAGTTACGAACCTTACCCCGCCATCTCGCAGCACGCCGTTGAGCAGGCTGCCGAGCTGATAAATAATGCCGAGCGCCCCTTGGCCCTCATAGGTCAAGGCGTAGAGTTGGGTGGCGCACAGAACGAGTTGCTCGAGTTTCTTGAGCGGGCCGACATTCCTGCGGGCCGCACCCTACTGGGCCTCTCGGCCTTACCCAGCAGTCACCCCCTCAATGTGGGCATGCTGGGCATGCACGGCAATTTGGCCCCCAACGTGATGGAGAACCAGTGCGATGTGCTCATTGCCATAGGCATGCGCTTCAGCGACCGCGTAACGGGCCGACTTGACCACTATGCTAAGCAGGCCAAGGTGATACACCTTGATATTGATGTGGCCGAGATTGACAAGAACGTGAAGACCGATGTGGCCGTGGTGGGCGATTGTAAGATGTCGTTGCCAGCCATCACCCGATTGCTGAAGAAAAACGAGCACCAGGCATGGCGCGACAGCTTCAAGCCCTACGACGCCGAAGAAAACGAAAAGGTGATACAGCGCGCCATACATCCCACCGAGGGCCCTCTGCTCATGGGCGAGGTGGTAAACGCTGTAGCCGATGCTACCGAGGGCAACGCCATCGTGGTGACCGATGTAGGGCAAAACCAAATGTTTGGTTGCCGCTATTCGCGCTTCAACAAAAAGCGCAGCATTGTTACCAGTGGTGGCCTGGGTACCATGGGCTTTGGCCTTCCTGCTGCCGTGGGTGCCACCTTTGGCGCACCTGACCGCACCGTATGTTTGTTTACGGGCGACGGTGGTTTTCAGATGAGCATACAAGAGCTGGGCACCATTATGGAGCAACAGGCACCTGTAAAGGTGGTGTTGCTGAACAACAATTATTTGGGCAACGTGCGCCAGTGGCAAGATATGTTCTTCAACCATCGCCAGTCGTTCACCAAGATGCTAAACCCCCATTATGCCACCATTTGCAAGGCATACAACATTCCTTATGCCGTGGCTACCGAGCGTGCGCAGCTGGCCGACGCCATACAGCAAATGCTAACAACCCAAGGCCCCTTTGTGCTTGAGGTAGCGGTGAAAGAAGAAGACAATGTGCTGCCCATGACGCCTCCTGGCAAGAATGTCGACGAGATGTTGCTTGAAATTAATGTTTAACACACCTACATTACAGAACATGACAGAGGAAAAGAAACTATATACATTGCTGGTTTACTCAGAAAACATTGCGGGTATCTTAAATCAGATTACGGCAGTGTTTACGCGCCGACAGATAAACATTGAGAGTTTGAACGTGTCGGCGTCCAGCATCAAAGATATTCATAAATACACCATCACCGTATGGAGCGATGAAGAGCAGATAAAGAAGGTTACCAAGCAGATAGAAAAGAAAATTGATGTGGTGAAGGCCGATTATTATACCGATGCCGAACTGTTCTTTCACGAGGTGGGACTCTACAAAATATCTACCCCTTTGCTGCTTGAAAACCCTGAGATATCGCGCACCATACGCAAGTCGAACGGACGCATGATGGAGGTAAACCCCACCTACAGCACAGTGCTGCTCTCAGGTCTTACCGAAGACATTACCGACCTGTTTGATAAGCTAAACGCCTTCGGGTGCTTGCTGCAATACAGTCGGTCGGGCCGCATTGCCGTAACGCGCAGCTTTGAAGAGGCCGTAACCGACTTTCTTGATAGCCAAGAACATGAGGCGGGCGAGTAGAAATGTGCTTAAAACGCCTTGTATATTTACACGAAAAGAAATAGAAAACATAAAAAATGACTGATAGCAACAACCCCCAGCTGCTGCCCAAAGTGGGCACTTACCGCTTTATGGCCGAGCCCTTTCATTGCGACCTCTTGCACCGACTGTTCATAGGGCACCTGGGCAACCACATGCTTAACGCTGCCGACTTCCACTCAAACGATCGTGGCTATGGCATGACCTATCTTAACACCGTGCACAAAACATGGGTGCTCTCGCGCCTGGTTATCGAGATGCAACAATTGCCTAAAGCCTACACTCCCTTCAATGTTGAAACGTGGGTAGAGGGCGTGATGCGCTATTTTACCGATCGAAACTATGCTGTGGTGGGCACCGATGGCACCGTGTATGGATACGGCCGAAGCATCTGGGCTATGATTGATACTGAAACACGACAGCCAGCCGACATCTTGGCCGTGCACGATGGCCTCATAAACCAGTATGTTGAAACAGAAAAAGCCTGCCCCATAGGTAAAATATCGCGCGTAAAGATGACGGGCGATGCCGAATATGTGGGCACCGTAAGCACCACATACAGCGATGTCGACATTAATGGCCACATAAACAGTGTGAAATATATTGAACATGTGCTCGACCTATGGCCCGTTGATTGGCACCGCACACATAGGGTGCAGCGCTTCGAGATAGCCTATGTGGCCGAGTCGCACGGTGGCGATAACTTGCTGTTTTACAGACAACAGACGGCCAACGATGAGTGGTGCGTGCGCATTATGAAGCAAGAGCCAGGCAGCGAAGATAAAATTGAAGTGTGCCGAAGTAAGGTTAAATTTGTAAAAGAATGAAAGAAAAATTTGGCATTTCATTTTAATTTATTACCTTTGCAGCAATAAAAGAAACAAAATAACACATTTTTATATAATAATCGTCCTACCTAAAAGTGAGAGGGGAGGGCACAAAACATTTAAGTAATATGGCAGAAATGAATTTCGGTGGCGTAGTTGAAACAGTAGTCACCAGCAAAGAGTTTTCATTAGAGAAAGCAAAAGATGTTCTGAAAAACGAAACAATTGCCATTTTAGGTTATGGTATCCAGGGTCCTGGACAGGCCGGTAACCTCCGCGACAACGGCTTCAACGTCATCGTAGGCCAGCGTCCCGGTAAAACTTAGGACAAGGCTGTGGCCGATGGATGGGTGCCCGGCGAAACACTGTTCTCTGTAGAAGAGGCAGCACAGAAAGGCACCATTATCTGTATGTTGCTGTCTGACGCTGGTCAGATTGCCGTATGGCCCAAAATTAAACAATATCTTACACCAGGTAAAACCCTGTATTATTCGCACGGCTTCGCCATCAACTGGAACGACCGCACAGGCGTAGTGCCTCCTGCCGACATCGACGTTATCATGGTAGCACCTAAGGGTTCAGGCACATCGCTGCGCACCATGTTCCTTGAGGGCCGTGGCCTGAACTGCTCGTATGCCGTTTATCAAGACCATTCGGGCAAGGCCGAAGAGAAAACCATTGCCTTTGGTATCGGCATTGGCGCTGGCTATCTGTTCAAAACAACCTTCCAGCGCGAGGCTACCTCTGACCTTACAGGCGAGCGTGGTTCATTGATGGGCGCTATCGAGGGCCTGCTTGAGGCTCAGTATGAAGTGCTGCGCGAGCACGGACACTCGCCCTCTGAGGCTTTCAACGAAACGGTTGAGGAGCTTACACAGAGCCTTATGCCGCTGTTTGCTGAGAAGGGTATGGACTGGATGTACGCCAACTGCTCGACCACCGCTCAGCGTGGTGCCCTCGACTGGGCTCCCCGTTTCCGCGAGGCTATCAAGCCCGTTATGGAGTGGCTGTACCTGTCAGTAAAGACGGGCAACGAGGCTCAGATTTCTATCGACAGCAACTCGAAACCCGATTACCGCGAGAAGCTGAACGCCGAGCTGAAGGCTATGCACGACAAAGAAATGTGGCGTGCTGCCGAAACTGTGCGTCAGCTGCGTCCTGAGAACGAACAGTAAAAACACATTTTCACTGTGTTTAGTGCCGCTTGTGGATAAATGATACCACAAGAAGCGCGAACATAAGCTGAAAACGTTTAAGTTACACTTATTATAAGGTGTGCTTTCCTGTAGAGGGAAAGCACACTTTTTTTGTTTATACCCTCATATTGTTGTAGCCTCAAACAATATTTGTTGTGAATTCAACAATCTATTTTCGCGCTTCGCGCGTTTTATGTTAAACATTCTTGCGCTCCGTAGGTGCTCAGGCGCTTCGCGGAGTTATGTCCATTAATTGAACATTAATTAAACATTAATAAAGAACCGCGCGTAGCGCGTATTAATGATAATTAATGGATAATTAATGGACATTAATGTTTAAAAAACCGCAAGCAATGCAAAGCATTGCGAGCATAATAATACAATTATATATTATTAAATTGTTAACAAAACAACAATATTATCTGTTTCTTGTTTTAGCGTATCAGCGGAGAAAAACGGCCGTTTTAAGCGTACTAGGTTAGTACTTGCCGCAAGTACTGCAGTAATCTCGTGCAAGTACTGCAGTAATCTCGGCCAAGTACTGGAGTAATCTCAAGCGAAGTACTGGAGTAATCTCAAGCGAAGTACTGGAGTAATCTCATATAAAGTACTGCAGTAATTCGTAGCAAGTACTGGTGCGAATTGCTGCCTTTCAGCCTACTATATGCGGCAAAGTCGATGCTAAAAACAATCTCCTCTTGGGATAATATTTTTATCTATACGGACGTGCCCTCCAAGTAGGACGGTGGCCTCCGCGCCCCGTCCTCCAGCCTCCAGCCCTTCTAAATAGATTACCTCACAATTAATTGCCTATTTCTAATGTCGGGAGGACGGGGCACAGAGGCCACCGTCCTACTTGGATAATTTATGCTTTACAACGAAAAAAAACTAATACACACAGCTGGAGACAATGACATTGCTGCCATAGCTTCTTGCTGTATGTATCAGCTTTTTCTTGTTGATTATATAGTATCTCTTACAGGTTGATTTTCACACCTGCGTTGAGTCTTACACCATAATATTCTACCTGCATTGTGCGGTTCTTCTCGCCCTGATAGTAGCGCAGGGGCTGGTTGAGCAGATTGTTGGCATTGGCATAAACCGTGAACTTGGTATTCTTGCCCCATGTGTAGCTGGCGTTAAGATCGAGATAACCCACCTTGTCGTAGTAGCGGTCGAGGGCAC